>JBILHV010000368.1:0-2623 GCA_044350305.1 Burkholderiaceae bacterium | reverse complement strand
CGAGCCCGCCCCCAATCCAAAGAACGTACTTATGTGAATTGGTTAGAACCGCAACATCAGCGCGTAATTTGGAAATTTCACTTTTGCATTCATCCGCGTTGATCGTCATCGCGCCCTTTAGGCCGATAAGGTCAGATGTCACTTTGACTTCAAACTGAGAGATTCTCTCCCCGAGGTGATCTACCTTCACTTCTAGATGACCTACCTTCATGTCTAGATGACCTACCTTCATGTCTAGATGACCTACCTTCACGTCTAGATGACCTACCTTCACTTTCAGGTGGTCGACCTTCTCATCAAGATGATCGACTTTCGCTTCGAGACGATCTGTCTTCATTTCAAGACGACTAGTATTGGCCTCTAGTCGATCCGTCTTCTTCTCCAGGCGATCCGCCTTTGTTTCTAAACGGTCGGTCTTTCCCTCAAGCTGATCGAGCTGTGTCTTCACTCCATGACTAAGCACTCTAAAATCAGTCTTTGTCGCATACTGCTCATGCCTGCGCAAAACAACCATCACAATCCCTTCTCAAAATAAATTTCAGAGATGATTTTCTGAAGCTTCTACTCTGAACGAACCAAGTACCAATCGCAATATGGAGGCTCCAACTCTTACAAACATTTACAAAGCACTCGCATTCTGGGCAGAGAACTCGGTCTCAAGCAAGCCATTCCAACAAAAATCGGCCATAATTCACCTCAAATAACACCTATTTGAGACAAGCCTTGAAAATCACTTCGATTACCGCTATTCCATTGTCCTTCCGCCTGGATCAGGGCAAAACAGTGACGATGGGCATTGGCAGCACTACAAAACGTGACGCCATCATTGTTAAGGTTGAGACTTCAGAGGGCATTACAGGCTACGGTGAGGCGCATCCTGGTCGCAGTCCAGGCGCTGTCGTCAGTCTGATCCACAACACCCTCGCCCCCATGCTGATAGGCATGCAGGCAACAGACTGCGTGGGTGTCTGGAAGCGCGTACATCGCATGCAGTTGTCGAGTCACGGCGTGGGCTCAGGCGCCTCGTTAGGGCTCGCGGGTATCGACATGGCGCTGTGGGATATCCGCGGTAAAGCCGCCAATATGCCGCTGTATGAACTGCTTGGCGGCAGCAAGCGTCGCTTACCTGCCTATGCGGGCGGCATCTCACTAGGTTATCAACCAAAAGAATCGCTCGCCGAAGAAGCGCAGGAATACGTCGCGCGTGGTTATAAAGCCGTGAAGCTTCGCCTAGGCGATACTGCAGCAAAAGATATTGAGCGTGTCTTGCATGTACGCAAAGTGCTCGGTGACGACATCGACATCCTGACCGATGCAAACACGGCCTACACCATTGCAGATGTACGTCGCGTCTTACCTGTACTCGCAGAAATTAAAGCGGGCTGGCTCGAAGAGCCTTTTGCCTGTAGTGACTTTGCCTCCTACCGCGAAGCCGCCAAGATCACATCGCTCGTACCTATCGCCGCAGGTGAAAATCACTACACGCGCTTTGAATTCGCGCAGCTACTCGAAGCCGGATCCATTCGAATCTGGCAACCAGACTTATCGAAGTGCGGTGGAATTACAGAGGGTCTCGCGATCGCAGCCTTGGCCTCGGCACATCGTATTCCTATGAACACGCACAGCTCGGCGACTGGTTTGAACCACGCAGCAACGATTCATTTCGCCTCAGCGATTGAGAACACGCAATATTTTGAAGCCTGCGTGTCGCATTACAACCCGCTACGCGATATGTTTGGCGTTAGTTTTGAAATTGGGCAGGATGGCTGCGTCGAGCCGCTCGACAAACCCGGGATTGGGATTGAAGTCGATGAATCAATTTTTGCAAAATATCCTCTGATTGATGGTCCTGGCTATGTTGTGAAGTTTTAATTGCGTTACCTTGTAATCAAACACCTAATAATTTAAACGGAGACATAGATGAACGCATTACTCAAACAGCTTTTACTCGGTGCGACCCTTGCATGCGCGCTTGTGACGACCGGCTTTGCTCAGCAGTATCCAAACAAAACCGTCAAGATTGTTGTGCCTTATCCGCCTGGTGGATTTAACGACACACTCGCTCGCATCTCAAGCGATAAGCTTGGCAAGATCTGGAATCAGTCGGTCGTAGTGGAAAACAAGCCAGGTGGCAATACAACGATTGGCAATAGCTACGTCGCAAAATCGCCAGCAGACGGCTACACCATCTTGATCACACCGCTACCCTTCTCTGCTCTCCCCGGACTTTACGGCAACAAGCTTCCCTACGACGCATTAAAAGACTTCCGAGCTTTAGTCTGGGCGGGCTCTACACAAAACGCGCTCGTGACACGCAAAGGTTTGAATATTAAAAGTGCAAAAGAACTTGTTGAATACGCACGCGCCAACCCCGGCAAGCTTAATTATGGCTCCACGGGTTCAGGCTCCTCGAACCATCTTTCGATGGAACTGTTAATGAACATGACGGGGGTCAAGCTTACGCATGTTCCCTACAAAGGCAGCGCCCCCGCCGTGGCAGCTCTCATGGCCGGCGAGATCGATGTGTTGTTTGATAACGTACCTAACGTGATTCAACAGATTCGTGCTGGCACTGTGATGGCGATTGGCGCCAGCGGAGTCAAGCGGGCTGCCTTACTTCCAG
>JBILHV010000366.1:0-2627 GCA_044350305.1 Burkholderiaceae bacterium | reverse complement strand
TAAAGAGTCACGCAATCCCATTACTGGTGTCACACTGATCGCGGGGTTTGAAAGCTTGGTCGGGTGGACCGCCTCCGTCTACATTGAGTCGCACTTTGGTTGGCGTGGCACCTGCTGGTTCTGGGCGGCAACCCACATACTCATTGGCCTACCCGTCAATGCGTTGGTACCGAAGCCGAATACTTCGGCGACACCTCAACCAATACCCCAACCAATACCTGCAACCGAAGCTCAAGCGGTAGCGTCGACCTCACAGACACCACCCTCTACATCCTCGACGCCTGAGGGCCCAGGCAAATACACTGGCTTGCTGCTTGCCTTTGTCTTTGCGGCAAGTTCCTTCGTGGGAATGGGTTTAATGACGCACATGCCGCGCATGCTTGAAGGCATCGGCGTGCCACTTGCCGTTGCCTTTGCCATCGGCGCCTTTGTTGGTCCCTCGCAAGTGCTAGGCCGCTTACTGGATTTCTTTTTTATGCGACGCTGGCATCCCCTGATAAGCGCTCGCATCGCAGCCTTCGCTCATCCTGTCGGCGCGACACTGCTCTTTATTTTTGGTGCACCGTTTGCCGCCGTCTTCGTGGTCTTACACGGCTTAGGCAATGGAATCCTCATTATTTCTCGCGGGACACTGCCTCTAGCGATCTTCGGGACTAGGGGCTATGGACAGCGCCAAGGATGGCTCATGATGCCCTCCAAGTTTGCCCAAGCGGCCGCGCCTTTTCTCTTTGGCTTAGCGGTAACGGAGTGGGGCTCGGGCGCGTTATGGCTATCGGGTGGATTAGGCATCGCCATCTTTGCTGCGCTGTGCCTCATCTCAAGCAAATACAAACCTGACTAACGAACAACTCGCGCCACAACAGATAGGGCGAAACAATTTAAAATTCTTTGACGACACAGACGATCATGACCACTGAAACAAAAGAACCAAGTCGCAGCGCACCTTTATACAAAAAAGATTTTTCTTTTTTTGACCCCGTTACTTTGCGCTGGGCCGATAACGACTCCTACGGACACGTCAATAACGCGCACTACTATTCATTTTTTGATACGGCTGTCGATGCATTTTTGTTGCACTATGCCCTACGACCACATATTTCCGGTCGCTACCAGACATTAGTGGTCGCCTCCGAATGCCGCTACTTTAGTCAAGTCTCAGCACCTGGCACCATTCAAGTCGGCGTTCGGCCGCATCGCCTTGGACGCAGCTCCATCACTTACGAAGTCGCTGTCTTTACAGACGACTCAGAGCAATCCGCCGCCCAAGGCCTCTTTGTACACGTCTGCGTCGATAAACAATCGCAACGCCCCGAGGCACTGCCTGCGGGGTTCCGTGAAGCCATCGAGAAACTGACATCAACTTGATATCAGTCTCATTCAGCCAGCCGTTATTGCCGCTCAATCCCCGAAATCTTCACGAGTTCGCCCCACAGATCATAGTTCTGCTTCACAAACACACCAAAGTCGGCCGAGGTTGGACTCACCACGACTTCAGAACCTAAGGCGACGAGTTTTTTACTCGTCTCAGGATCTTTCAGCGCACGATTCAGTGCAGCATGAATCTTTTCGACGACGGGTTGTGGTGTGCCCTTCGGTGCGAACATACCAATCCACGCACCGAGGTTGAAGTCCTTGATGCCTTTTTCTTCGAGTGTCGGGATGGCCGGATCCATTTCAGCGCGTCGGCTGGTACTCACTGCCAAAGCATTCAGTCGGCCAGACTTATAGTGGGGATGCACCGTGACCATCGTGTCGAAGGTCGCATCCACGTTTCCGCCAATCACATCAGCCTGCGATTGCGAGCTACCTTGATAAGGGACGTGCACCATTTTTAAATTTGCTTTGGTCAACAGCATCAACATCACGAGATGGCTCGTTGTGCCATTTCCAATCGAGGCATAGGTCAGCTTCTCTGGATTGGCGCGCGCATAGGCAACAAATTTCTCGAAGGTATCTAAGCCTTTGGTTTTGTTCGTCACCAACATCATGGGTAGCCAGGAGGTCTGCCCAATTGGCACGAAATCCTTAAGCGGGTCATAAGGCAGGCTCTTGAACAGATGTGCAGCCGTGTTCATGGGAGCTGTCGCGCTCAGCAGTAAGTTATAGCCGTCAGGTTTAGCTTTAGCGACCTCGGCGGGCGCTAATGTGCCACCGACTCCAGGCTTGTTTCGAACGATGATCGGTTGCCCCAGATCCTTGCTCATTTTTTCGCCAAGGATCCTGGCGATCGAGTCGGTCGATGTTCCTGGTGGGAATCCAACGTGGATAGATATGGGTTTGTCAGGGAAATTAGCCTGTGCCAACGCCGATTGCACGCCAGCAATCCCTAATACGCCCGCCAAAATCACTGTGGAAATCGATTTACTCAGCTTTACCATTTGAACATCTCCCGACTCAGTTTTTCTTATACATTTATTTAAAGCGCAATTATGCCCTTTTTACACGCAATATCGACAGGTCGTCGCGCCAGCGGGTAAGATTAACCTCATCGAGTCCGTTGTAGAAAAAGGATGACTGAGACATGTCACACGTGGTCACAAAAGAGCAAGCGCTCAAAGAACGTCACTATTACAAGCTGCCTAATGGAACGGACACGTGGATATCCTCCTGCGTCGGGATGAACTCTG
>JBILHV010000365.1:0-2631 GCA_044350305.1 Burkholderiaceae bacterium | reverse complement strand
GATTTCATAATGCGTGGTGTCGCGCACGATCTTTTTGTCTGAAGCGGGCGGGTTTTGTCTTGGGTTGCGCAGTAAATAGGGCATTGAGAAGTCGCCTACCGAAGCGCTAAGGTCTCCTATGCTCGACTTTGGCATATTTTGTGCACGAGAGACATGGGAGCGCTCAAGGTTCATGCTTTTAAGCATAAAACTTATCTCATGACTCGTTCCACCCCAGCCTGCGGGCAACATCTGCGGCACTTTGTGCAACACCGGCATTTGCGTGGCTTTGTCAGCGGCGCTTCGCTCGTGCACCATCAAGAAATTAGTGTGCTCGGTAACAAGTTGATAGGCGACAGCGATCTGTGTCGCAAGCGCTTCGTTTTCAAGCGCTTCGTTGTCGAGTGCCTTAAGGCTCTGTGCGGCAGCGATGCGGGATAACGCGCTCGCTACCGTGCCGGTGGCTTCTGCGTTGTCCTGTGCGGCAGGTTTAAATTCAACCACGCCGATTTCTTGTGCGATCTCTTGCCCAGCGACGTGGCCGCTGAGCGTGACACGACCGGTCGGGGCTTGGTCGAACCAAGCTGAGACATGCACGGTGTCGCCGTCAAAGAGTGCTTGGCCGAGCGGCAGTTCTTTACTTGGTGCACAGTCTTTAGGCCATTGGACTTGAAGGTTTTGTAGGTGAGGGGAGCGCAAGCGATTAAACATACGTACGATCGCAGGCTCGACGGCTTCGCCTGCGGCGATGAAATCACACGCCGCCCCTGTTGCGTCGGCTAAACGATGCAGCAGACTTGAACTGGGGCTCGAACCGATGCCAACAGTAAAGATCCGGTGCTTAGCGTTGTTCGCGCGGGCAATAATGCTGTCGACTTCATGCGTTTGCCCATCGGTAATGAGCAAGACATCACAGGCGTTGCTGTGGCTCAAGGCGAGGGTGCTTTCAAGCGCGTCGGGGATATCCGTGCCACCCATGTTGGCGTCTAGTTGCGTAATCCAGCTTTCTGCACTGACGCGTGACTGATCCGACACTTGCCACAACGCACGTGAGGCGTGCTCCACATTTGAACCAAACTTAGAGAGCGAGAACTTATCGCCATCTTTCAGTTGCTTGAGTACCGACATCAACGCACGTCGTGCGGCCGTGATGCTACCGCCACCCATCGAGCCCGAACAGTCCACCAGGATCTTGACAGCAGTTGGTTGCATGCTTGCCTGCGGGATGTTTGGACAAAAGCTTGCCGTCGCCACAAACTTGCTCGGGTCCGCATAGTCCGCGCCAACAGTCAGAAGGGAAGTTTCTGCCAACTGATCCAACACCAGCACAAAGTCGCGATCTAAATAGCTTTGTTTAGCGAGTGAGACGGTAAGCTGCTGTCCCGTTTCGCTCTGCGCCACGCTGATCGGATGGCTAGGCGAGGCCACGCGTGCCTTGGCCAGTGCGTCGTGCAAGGTCAGGCTCAGACTGAAGCCGTATTCGGCAAGTACATTTGTTTCGGGCACTTGATGGGGTGCCAAGCCACCATCAATAAGCGGATCACCATAGCGCGGTGCAATCACCGTAGGAATCGCCAAGCGCAGCGCACCTTGCTCAAAATCTAAGAGCTGGCCGTAGGTGAGGGTGATGATGCATTCTTCCTTGGGTAAGAGATTGCCAAGGTTTAAAACGTAAAAGCCATCGTCACCTTGTTCGAGCATGATGGCGGCATCGCCTTGAGACAATGCGTTCTCATAACGCTCTGTGGCCTCGGGGGTCGCGATCACAGAGCCGCTGAGTTTGACCTGACCGAGCTGTGCCTCTACACCGAGCAAGACTGCCCCGGTTGGCAAGGGAAAGCTATAGACAACTTCAGTCGGAATTTTTCTGGGGTTATGAAACGACTGGCGCACTTGCGCCTCGAACAACGCACCTTTGAGCTCGCCGGTGATCGCTACGCTTGTTAAGGGGATGGGGTCGCCCAGGCTATTACAAACGCTGGCTGACATTAGGCTTTCTATGCTGTCGATTCTCATTTTTCTGTCCTGTCGGTGTTGTTTGGATCAAGTTGCGCGTAGGCCTGCATGACGGCGCGCACAAACTGACGCAGTTGTTCTGGGCTGAGCCCGGCACGTGTCGGTTCAATCACGAGCTCCACCCCGTTCGCGACATGCAAGTGGCTGCAGACTTCGATTGACCCGGGGGCGGGCCCGCGCTCAGGTACGGGCGCTGAGCCGCCTTGAAGCAGTTCACGAATACGGTCAAGCGACACCCCAGCCGCTGTCCATTTTTTGACGAACAAGAGTTGTTCAAGATGCTGTGGCGAATACTTTGCTGCCCGCGTTTCACCTTCAGGCCGGTTCACAAGTCCGATTTGGACGTAGTAGCGAACCGTGCGTTTGGTGAGGTCGGTGAGGGCACAGAGCTCGTCGAGCGAGAACGTTTGGGTGTGATTGACAGTGTTCATGTGTTTATAATAACACTACTACTGTACAAATCAACTGTATTAATTAAAATAAGATCATAAGGCGCTTGGTGACTCATGTAGTGAGCCACCAATAGTTCAATACTGACAACGTACCGACACACGGACCAAAAATTAGGAGCCCCACCATGGCAGAAGCCCGCAGCGCCGAAAGCGCAACCATTGCTTTACCCATCCCGAAAATTGA
>JBILHV010000364.1:0-2640 GCA_044350305.1 Burkholderiaceae bacterium | reverse complement strand
CACACTCAAGACCAACCCCTGCCGTATTGAGGATGACAAACTTTACGGCCCTGGCGCCTTCGATATGAAAGGAGGCGCGTTCTTAGCGCTCACGGCGCTCGGCGAGTTCGCAACACCCAACTCCACCAAGCTGCCAGTGGACTTCCTACTTGTTCCTGATGAAGAAGTCGGCAGCCACGCTTCGCGCGCTTACATCGAAGATTTCGCCAAGAAAGCGCGTTATGCGCTGGTGCCGGAACCCGCACGCCCGAATGGTGGGCGCTGTGTCACGGGCCGCAAAGGCACTGGCATGCTCAAACTTATCTGTACTGGCAGGCCTTCTCACGCGGGAATGGCACACGAAAAAGGGCGTAGCGCCATTCGTGAAATGGCGCATCAAATTCTTGCACTTGAAGCAATGACAGACTACGACCGCGGCATCACAGTAAGCGTTGGTACGATCAGAGGCGGAACCGTCACAAACACCGTTCCATCGCACTGTGAAGTCATGGTCGATTTTCGTATCCCCAACGAAGCAGCCGGCGAAGAAATTGTGGCACGTATGCAGGCTCTGAAACCGCATGATCCCGATGTCACACTTACCATTGATGTTGAGCTCAATCGTCCTCCCATGGTGAAATCACCCAAGGCCGATCAATTGTTACAAAGACTCAAACAATACGCGACACCGTGTGGTTTCGAGCTTGAAGAAGCGCCCGTCTCCGGGGGTGGCAGTGATGCCAACTTCACCGCAGCAGTGGGCTGCCCCTCTATCGATGGTTTGGGCGCAGAAGGTGACGGTGCGCACACGTTGCGCGAGCATGTGTTTGTCTCAGCGCTACCACGTCGTCTAGAGTTTTGGCGCAGAACCCTCGCCGATATTGAATAAACGAACCGTGCTGTAGCCGGTCGTTAACTTGTTTTATTCAACATCGCCCGCAGCATATCTAGACGGTTCTTCGGGCTCATGGTGTCGGGCTGCAATTGCAGTTCGGCCGCAGACAAGCCCATCTCTTCAATAAAGCGTGACGGCTCACGCACGAGATCCTCGCGTGCGCGCCGTCGCTTTTGACACCAACTTAGATGCAAACTACGCTGCGCACGCGTAATCCCCACATACATCAAGCGACGCTCCTCCTCAATACGCGAGGCTAGCGCATCAGCTACTTTTGTCGGATCGACATCTTCATCATCTCGTCCTAGATGGGGTAACAAGCCTTCTTCGACCCCCAGCAAATATACATGGGGGTACTCTAAACCTTTCGATGCATGCAGCGTTGAAAGCTTCACGGCGTCGGGCTCTTGCTCGTCTCCACGCTCAAGCATGGTCACCAATGCGACGTGCTGAACAAGGTCTAACAAGCCCATTGCGTCCGCCTCGGCCTTGCGCTTGAGCCAACCGACTAACTCCAGCACATTTTGCCAACGTGACTGGGCTGCTTTTTCATCTAAGGTATCGTACAAATACCGCTCGTACTGAATCGCGCTGAGCAAATCATCCAGAATGACTCCTGCCGGTTCAGCGGCTGGTACTGGCTGTCCTGTTTCGCCTCGGCCAGCTCGAAAACGAATCCGATTGATAAAGTCACCAAATGTACGTAAGGGCTCTAACTGACGCGTGGCGAGACTAGTTTCGATACCTTGCTCAAAGAGCGCCTCAAATAAGGAAATCTGACGCTCGCCGGCATACTGGCCCAAGGTTTGTAATGTCGCCTGTCCGATTCCCCTTTTTGGCGTAGTCGCCGCGCGGATGAAGGCAGGGTCATCGTCCTCGTTGGCGACCAAACGCAAATAGGCCAACACATCGCGCACTTCCGGTTTGTCAAAAAAACTCTGGCCCCCGGAGATTGTGTAAGGGATATGTAAATTCCGCATCGCCTGCTCAACGATTCGCGCCTGATGATTCCCGCGATACAACACCGCAAAATCCTTCCAGGAGGCTCGTTTTTCAAAACGCGCTGCAGAGATCTTCATGGCTACATTTTCGGCCTCGGCCTCATCGCTCGCCATCGCCGTCACGCTGATGGCGTCTCCCATACCATGCTCGGACCACAGCTTCTTTTCAAACAGCTTAGGATTCTTAGCAATGACGTGATTGGCGGCTGCCAAGATATATTGACTAGAGCGATAGTTTTGCTCAAGCTTGATCAAACGAATTTGCGGATAATCTGTCGTCAGTTTGGCCAAGTTCTCAATCGTCGCACCCCGCCAAGCATAGATCGCCTGATCATCGTCGCCGACGGCCGTGAACATCGCACGCACACCCGTTAACCATTGCACGAGCCGATACTGACAAACGTTGGTATCTTGATATTCGTCTACGAGTAGATAGCGCACTCGCTGTTGCCAGCGTTCTCGGACCTCTGGGTGCTGCTCGAAGATCTTGGCGGGAAGCGCAATCAAATCATCAAAATCAACCGCCTGGTATGCAGCGAGCGTTGCGTTGTAGCTGCGGTACACCTTTGCTGCTTCGACCTCACTCGCTGTGGCGGCTATATTCGCTGCAGCATCCGGATCGATTAAGCCATTTTTCCAAAGCGATATAGTTTGTTGCAGCGAACGCAAGCGACCGCGATCAGTCGTTGCCAACAGATCCTGAATGATCGCCATGGCATCATCAGAATCAAAAATAGAAAATTGGGGTTTCAAGCCTGCAAATCG
>JBILHV010000363.1:0-2644 GCA_044350305.1 Burkholderiaceae bacterium | reverse complement strand
AAGATATCGTCAACATTAATTTGACCGGCATGTTTCTGTGCGCTCAGGCGGCCATCAGAATCATGAAAGATCAAAAGCCGCAGGGTGGACGTATCATCAACAATGGTTCAATTTCTGCCCATGCGCCACGACCATTTTCGATTGGCTACACCTCAACCAAACACGCAGTGACCGGTTTGACTAAGTCCATCTCGCTTGACACCCGTCACTACAACATCGCGTGTACACAAATTGATATTGGTAACGCGGCGACGCCGATGACCGAACGTATGACTAAAGGTGTGCCACAACCTGATGGATCAACGCGTGTCGAGCCTCGCATGGATGTCAATCATGTTGCGCAAATGGTGTCTCAGATTGTTAGTTATCCGCTCGAGACAAACGTGCAGTTTGTCACGATTATGGCGACGACCATGCCCTTCGTGGGACGCGGTTAGCGGCCTGAGTTTCTGACGCCACGTTCGGGCGGCTATTCGATATTCATTGCCTGTTCGCGCATTTGCTCGATCAGTAATTTTAAATCGATAGCCGCTTGCGTCATCTCCATACTTCCCGCTTTAGATCCAAGCGTGTTGGCTTCACGGTTCATTTCTTGAAACAAGAAGTCAAGCCGTTTTCCCACACTTCCCGAAGCATTATTTTTTTTGGAAGCGGTGTTGTCGTGCTTTCCCAAAAGAAATTCTAGTTCGGTCAGGTGAGAGCCGAGTCGAGCAAGTTCTTCTGCCACATCGATACGAATCGCAAAGAGGCTCGACTCGCTGGCAATGCGTTCAGTGAGTTCTGCGCCGGTAATGTGGGCGAAGCCTTCAGGAAAAGCCGTCTGTAGCGTTTCCTTAAGTTTTGTAGATAGCCGGTTGCGATGCGCGATCAGCAGCGCGGGCATGTGTTGTTGAACGGTGTGTAGAACCTCGTGCACCTGTTTAGCGGTGGCGAGCATGACCTCGGCCAGTCGTTGACCTTCTCTTTGGCGTCCCTCAATTAATTGTGTGAGCGCTGGTTCAAGCGCGTCGAGGCAGACTTTTGCCCAGCGCTCGGGTTCGATAGATTGTTGAGGTGTGCCAGACCAACTAAGTAACTCGGTGAGTGTGGGTGAGGGAGTCTCTGGGAGGGTCTGACGCGCCAGCGCAAGTTGTTCTGCCACCCGGTGCAGCAAAGTGGGTGTCAGATTGGTTTCTTGCTCACCCACGGCGCGCACAAAACTTGCGCGAACCTCAATTTTCCCGCGCGCAAGAACGCTCGCGATGCGCTCGCGCAGGGCGTGCTCGGCTAGGCGCAATTCGTCTGGCATCCTAAACTGTACGTCTAAATACCGGCTGTTCACGGTTTTGAGTTCGACCGTCACGGCTCCGAAGAGTTGTTCCGCTTTCGCATTGCCAAATCCTGTCATGCTTTTAATCATGTTTGCTCTCTATGCCGATTGCGGCACCATCTGGGTTGCGGGGGTCCGAAGCGCCAAAAAATCGTCCCTGTGTGTGCTGTACTGTCTGCGCACGTCCCATGGTTGGCATGATTCTCACGTCATGCCCCATTTGTTTCAAGAGCGCGATCGTATCAGGACTGATGCCACGTTCAATTCTTAGATGGTCTGGCATCCACTGATGGTGGGTGCGGGGTGTCGAAATCGCCTGAGCGATATTCATATTGAAGTCGATGATATTCACAAGATTTTGTAACACCGTGGTGATGATGCGAGAGCCGCCAGGTGAACCTGTTGCGAGCCATGCTTTTCCGTCTTTGAGCACGATAACGGGCGTCATCGAACTTAGTGGCCGCTTGCCGGCCTCGACTGCATTGGCGTCACCGCCGAGAAGTCCGAAAGAGTTAGGCACACCAGGCTTGGCAACGAAGTCATCCATCTCGTTATTCAAAAGAACGCCGGTGCCGCGCGCCACAATACCCGAACCAAAGTTCAAGTTGAGTGTATAGGTACAGCTCACGACATTACCTGCACGATCAATGACAGAGAAGTGTGTCGTCTGGTCACTTTCAAATGGCAGAGGCTGCCCAGGACGTACGGACTTGCTTGGGGTGGCGCGCTCGACATTGATACGCGCAGCCAGTTCATCGGCATAGCGTTTAGCGCTTAGGCCACGTTGTGGCACCTTGACGAAATCCGGGTCTCCCAGGAACTCCGAGCGATCCGCATACGCCAGTCTCGCACTTTCTGCGAGTAAGTGAATGGTGCGCGCACTGTTCGCACCGAACTCGGCGAGTGGATAACGCTCGAGTAGGTTCAGCATTTGAATCAAGTGCACACCGCCCGAACTCGGCGCGGGCATCGAAAGTATTTGATGGCCTCTGTATGTGCCTTGAATCGGTTGCCGCACGGCGACACGGTACTGACTTAAGTCTTGTAACGTCATGGGTGAGGGCGCACCCGCACTGGCGAGTTCTGCCACAATTTGCTGCGCGATGGGACCAGTGTAAAAACCGTTTGCCCCTGCTTGCGCAATGAGTCGTAAGGTGTTTGCGAGGTCTTTTTGAATCAGGCGATCCCCGCGCCCATAGGTTTCCAGGGCGTCGTGCGGGCAGTGTTGCAGGACGCATTCAGGCGCACCCGCCTTGCGCTTAAAGAATATCTCGCGTGTACCCTCCCAGCGGATCAGGTGGGCGCGGTGAGATCTGAATTGCTCTTCAAGCACCG
>JBILHV010000058.1:0-8187 GCA_044350305.1 Burkholderiaceae bacterium | reverse complement strand
CTTCATTATTTAAGGCTAGGGGAAGTGTACTGTGCAATGATCATTTGGAATAGTTCGTTGTATTCTGCGGTTGTTATCGATGTCGCTTGACTAGGTGGGATAAGGAATATGAAGGCGTATGCACTTGTAATGGTGTTTTTAACCGAAGCGCACCGGGAGTTAGTCGCGCAAAATTTCGAATTAATTTATGCGCCGAATGAAGGCACAAGCATAGATCGTAGTAACAGTGCTGCGCACATCGCTGCACACGCTGACAATATCCGAATCGTTTTGACTAATGGTGCGACCGGCATCACGACCGATGAGATCAATGCATTGCCTAAATTGGAAATCTTGTGCACCTTAGGCGTTGGCTATGAGACTGTTCCACTTGAGTACTTAAAACAGCGCGGCATTAGAGTGTGTAACGCAGCTGGTACGAATGAAGATTGTGTCGCCGATCACGCGATGGGACTTTTGCTCTCTGCAATTCGCGGTATTCCAGCCTTAAATAGTGCTGTGCGCAAAGGGATTTGGCGTGATGCGATTCCCAGGCCACCGAATGTATCAAACAAACGTCTCGGACTTCTCGGTATGGGTGGTATTGCAAAGAAGATTGCAAAGCGTGCGGTAGCGTTTGACATGCAGATCGGATACTACAGTCGAACGCGCCGTGATGAGACAGGGTTTGAGTTTTTTCCTGATTTACTGTCGCTAGCAACGTGGTGTGATTTTCTGGTGGTTGCAGCCCCAGGCGGAAAGGAAACATTTCACATCATTAATGCGAAGATATTAGCCGCACTCGGCCCTGAGGGCGTATTGGTCAATATTGCCCGAGGAAGTTTGGTTGATACTGAAGCGCTAGCCGTCGCATTGCGCGACAACGTCATTGCTGCAGCGGCGATAGATGTGTATGAAAGCGAGCCGAAACCACCACTCGCCTTGCTAGAGTTTGAAAACGCAATCATTACGCCCCATGTAGCAGGCCTGTCACCGGAGGCGATGCTCGCCTCGGTAGTGTGCTTTATAGATAACGCTAACTTGCATTTGGCTGGGAAGCCTTTGCGCACCCCGCTTTAAGGCTGCATCATTAGAGTCCTATTGCGGGGTGATATTCGCCGCTTTGATCAAGGCGCTCCATTTTTTGATCTCGGCGTCCAAAAATACCTGCAATTCTTTTGCGCTACCGCCGCCGGGTAATAGGCCGTGCGCTTCGATCTTTTCACGAACATCAGGCATTTGCAGGATCTTCACGACCTCGGTGTTCAGACGTTCAATAATTGCGGTTGGCGTCTTGGCTGGTGCAAACAGCCCAAACCATCCCACGACGTCATAACCTGGTAGACCAGCCTCAGACATTGTCGGAATGCCACTGAGGCTCGGTATTCGCTGGGGGCTCGTGATGGCGATGGCGCGAAGTTTACCTGCTTGTGTTTGAGGTAAAGCCGCTGGAACAGTAGAGAAGTAGATTTGAATACTTCCCGCAATCAAGTCGGTGACGATCGGCCCACCGCCCTTGTAAGGGACGTTGATAATGTCGAGTTTTGCTGTGTATTTGAATAGCTCGGACGCTAAATGCGAGGTTGTGCCAACGCCCGCGGTGCCATAGTTAAGTGTGCCTGGCTTTTGCTTTGCCAGTGCGATTAAATCTCCCAGCGTTTTGACAGGGAGTTGTGTGTTGACGACTAATAGCAGTGGGGCTGACGCAACTAAAGCGATCGGAGCGAAGTCCTTTTGTGTGTCAAAAGGCAGCTTGGCGTACAGACTGGGATTAACCGAAAACGAGGTAATTGGCATGACAAGGGTGTAGCCGTCTGGGTCGGCCTTGGCTGCCGCATCAACGCCTACATTGCCCGCACCACCAGGTCTGTTTTCGATGATGACGGGGGTTGAAAGAGCTTCCCCCAGTTTTTGACCAACTACGCGTGCGACAAAATCAGTTCCGCCTCCTGCGGCAACCGGTACGATTATTTTGATGGGTTTCTGTGGGTAGGTGCCTTGCGCATGCGCAGACAGCAAAGGCATGAAAAGCAAGCAAGTCAGAAGTGCCACTGAGGGGCGTATTCGCTTAAGTCCAAGCATGTCGTGGTCTCCGGAGGTTATAGAGGCCAAAAGCATGAATGCCTATGGCCTGTAGCTACTAAGGATTTATTTAATTTGATTTTTATCAAGCAATCATAAGGTAGCCCTTGGCAATATGCTACTGGCGCGTGTTTTAGGGAAAGCACAGGTTAGTTTTCGCTTATGATTACTCACGTTGTTGTTAAAAAACTTAGAATATTTGGGGCAAAGCATGCAGATCAAGCGACTATCTGGGTCGGTGGGTGCCGAGATTCTTGACGTTGACCTCGTAGGAAAGATTTCGGATGCCTTAATAGCGGACATCCGCAAAGTCTGGTTAGAAAACGGCGTTGTTTTCTTTCGCGATCAGAACATGACGATGGATCAGTTCCAGAGTTTTGCCCAACGCTTTGGCGAGATCGTGGAGTATCCCTTTGTAAAAGGGATACCAGGGCATCCGATGATTATCCCTGTGTTGAAGTTGCCGCACGAAAGAAATAACTTTGGTGGGATTTGGCATACCGACACCACCTATCTTCAGACGCCTCCCATGGCGACAATGCTGATCGCCGAAGAGTTGCCTCCTTACGGTGGTGATACCTTGTTCTCGAGTAATTATGCGGCGTATGAGGCCCTATCCCCTGATCTACAGCGTGTGCTGCAAGGTCTGCGTGGAGTGAACTCTTCCGCTAAAGCAACGGTAACCAAGACGCGCGAAGATCGTGTTGGCGATTCGGCAAAAGAAGAAAATGTGCGCAAAGAGCTTGTATCAGAGCATCCCGTTGTGCGCACGCATCCCGAGACGGGTCGCAAGGCGCTTTACGTCAATCCAGGGCATACGATGCGCTTTGTGGGTTGGACCGAAGAGGAGAGTGCTCCGTTACTTGAATATCTGTACCAGCACCAAGTTAAACCAGAGTTCACGTGCCGCTTTTCTTGGGCGCCCAAGTCGATCGCTCTCTGGGATAACCGCTGTGTCATGCACAATCCGGTCAATGACTATCATGGACACAAGCGCCTGCTCTATCGCATTACCTTAAAAGGCGACGCGCCAGCTTAGCGAGTACTTGTCGCGGTTACGTTAAATTGTCGGACGGCTAAAAGCCGCTCCGGCAATTTATTTTGGTGCGAGAGCTTTCTTAAGGTCGATGCCGAGCTGTTTGTTGACAAACTGTGTCGTTGCGACCTTAGATAGATCAACATCTTTGGCTTGATAAAGTCCCGCCTTCACCATCTGATTAAAAAAATCTTGAATCCGCGCAGCGTTCATGGCGCCAATACCCATGGTTTGAGCTTCGCCGGAATCAACAATCCCTTGCTGCTTCATGAGCACCACGGAGGCTTCGATTTCAGCAAGAGAAATCTCCGGATTGTCTTTCATCATCAAGGCATTGGCCGCCGAACGGTCGCCATACATAAAATTGACCCAACCGATCACCGAGGCATCTACAAAACGCTGCACCAGATCAGGATTGTTTTTCACGGTTTCTGTGCGAGCTTCAATCAAGGTGCTATAGGTTGAGAATCCGTGATCGGCCAATAGGTGCACCACAGGCTTGAACTTTCCTTGTTCCTGGATATAGATCGGCTCGGCAACTGAATAGCCTTGTTGAATCGCTTTGGGCTGTGCAAGGAAGGGGCCTAGGTTGTAGTTGTACGGCTTGAGTGTTTCATCTTTGAAACCATGAACCACTTTCAGCCATTGCCACCAGGTGAATTGTCCGTCTTTAGCGATGAGCGCGGTAGGCGCGTTCTTGAGGGCAGCGAAGTTCTCGTAGCCCTGACCAGGGTGCGCCATCAACGCTTGCGGATCTTTT
The DNA here is from genome assembly GCA_044350305.1 of Burkholderiaceae bacterium. Lineage (GTDB taxonomy): Bacteria > Pseudomonadota > Gammaproteobacteria > Burkholderiales > Burkholderiaceae_B > Zwartia. The sequence goes on along the minus strand of JBILHV010000058.1, from coordinate 4,330 downwards.
TGAAACATCGCTGCAACTACAACAACTGGGATGCCATTTTTGACATTGTCAAAGCTATGAAGAAGGTTACCCGTCATGAGGAAATCAATACGTCGTGCGGGCAGCAGCGGCCGGTTATTGACTTGAGGACCACCTTGACGAATCGTTACGTCTAAACCGTATTTTTTATACGTTCCATCAGCGACTGCTTGATAGAATCCGCCATGCGCGGCTTGCGCTTTCCAATTGGTTGCAAAGGTAACGGCTTGTTGAGCCTGAGCAGTAGGCAGCAGTAATCCCAGCATAAAGATAGATTGAACAATTCGTAAGGCCATATCAAGTTCCTAGGAGTTGTGATCAACGGTGTGGATTTGCTCAGAACTATGCCAACCGCCGAGTAGCAAACGCGACAGAGCATTAAACAATAAAAATATGATGACGCCGGTTAATACCAACAATGCGAGTGCGGCAAACATTTTTGGTGTTTCGGTACGAAAACTTGCCTCGAGAATGCGTGAGGCAAGACCGGTTTCCCTGCCCGCAGACCCCGCTACCATCTCTGCCGTGACCGCACCGATTAGACTCAGGCCGCCAGAAATCTTTAAGCCTGTTAAAAAATAGGGCAGTGCTGCAGGCGCACGCAACAAAACAAGTCGTTGCCAAGGACTGGCACGGTACAGTCGAAAGAGCTCGACCAAATTACGATCTGTCGCGCGCAGGCCAGTGACTGTATTAGAGAGGATGGGAAAAAAAGCAACGATCCAGGCGCACAATAAAAGCGCTACGGTCGTACTCTCAATATAAATCAACATAAGTGGTGCGATTGCGACGATCGGTGTGACTTGTAGGACGACAGCAATAGGAAAAAAAGCGCGTTCTATTTGCGGGGAAAGAGAGAAGACCGAGGCAATCAGTACTCCGCCAAGACAAGCCAGGATGAGCGCGCCGAGCGTGATCTTAATGGTGAACCACCAGCTCAGCGCCAGCGAGGGCCAATGATCAATCAGGCTCATTGCGATCACGCTAGGTGATGGCAAGGTGTAAGCGGGTATGTTGGCCCAGCGAACACCTAATTCCCACAGCAGCAGAAACGTAAGCAGCGTGAGGGCGGGCAACAAATTGTGAAGAATACGTTTCATTGTGTATGTCGTGATTGCTCGGCCGCGTGTCCGAGTGCGCTGGCAATTGCGCGGCAGTAGTCCACAAAACGCAGTGACTCACGAAATACGGATCTTCTAGGGTAGGGTTCGTCGATGGAGATCTCATGAATGATTCGGCCGGGCCGTGCTCCCATAACCAATACACGCCTACTTAGAAAAACAGCCTCGGCAATATTATGTGTGACAAAAAGCGTAGCAATAGATCGCTCTTGCTGCCAATGTAAGAGATCATCGTTTAATCGGTGTCGAGAAAAGTCATCGAGCGCTGCAAAGGGCTCATCCATCAGCAGAATCTTCGGCTCGGTGATGAGTGCCCGAGCGATTGATGCACGCATCTTCATGCCGCCAGACAGTTGCGCGGGGTAGACGTGCGCGAAGTCCTCAAGCCCGACACTCTTTAGCGCGGCATCAACACGTGCGCAAGATACGTCGCGGCTCGAGCCCTGCAGTCGTAGTGGTAGCCAAACGTTGTCAAAGACACTTGCCCAAGGCATGAGTGTGGGCTCTTGAAACACAAATGCGGTCGCGTATTCTTGTGTGTGCTGTTGTGCAGGCGAACGAAGCACTCCAGAGCTTGGCAACTCGAGTCCGGCAATCAATCGCAGTACTGTGCTCTTCCCACACCCAGAGGGCCCAAGCAGGGTGACAAACTCACCTGAACTGATTGACAGCGATACGTTAGATAACGCAAGCATGCCGGTACTAAATTGCTTGGACGTATTAACCAGTTCTGCAGTTGGTAAAGGAGCTGGAATTTCCATCGTAGTATGTTGCCGAAAAAAACAATAGCAACAAGATTAACAGCAACTTGTTACTTAATCAGGTACATCGGTAACCACATCACCAAGCTTGGGAAAATGATTGCGAGTGACAAGCCAATTAGCTGCAGAATGACGAAGGGGATAATCGCCTTGCAAATGTCCGTCATACTGATCTCAGGTGGGGCAATGCCTTTAAGGTAAAAAAGGGCATAGCCAAACGGAGGCGTAAGAAAGCTGGTTTGTAAATTGACTGCTACCAAAATTGCAAACCACGTTAGCTGTTGGGCTGGAGTCAGTCCTAGACCAAAATCTAGCGCTGAAATGATTGGAGCAAACAGCGGCAAAACGATGAAGCTAATTTCAATCCATTCAAGAAAAAATCCTAGGACAAATATAAGCAACATGATTACTGCAAGAGTGCTGTATGGGCCACTGGATAGCGCGTTGACCGTGTCCTCGATCATTGAGTTGCCGCCAATGCGCTTAAACACGACAGAAAAACATGTTGCACCGATCGCTACAAACAGAACCATGCCGGTCGTCTTTCCTGTCTCAAGTACAACCTCTTTCAGGTTTGAAAAACTCAATTTTCCAGCGAAAGCTGCCATGATGATCGTGCCTGCCGCACCAATTGCCGCCGCCTCTGTTGGTGTCGCGATGCCCGCAATGATTGATCCCAGCACGCCCATAATCAAGCAGACGGGCGCAAGCAGGTCGCAACTTAAAGCAAACCAAAGAGGCCGCTTATCATCAACATCCGCGACACCCGCCGGTGCTTTGTGGGGATAGAAAAATGCGATGACCAAAATATAAGCAATGTAGAGAGCACCCAACAATAGGCCGGGGATTAGAGCGCCCATGAACAGATCGCCTACTGATATTTGGAGAATATCCCCGACGAGCACCAGCATAATAGAGGGTGGGATCAATATCCCGAGTGTGCCCGAGGCACACACAATACCTGCCGCAAGGCCTTTGTCGTACTTCTGGCGAAGCATGACGGGTAAGGACAGGACGCCAAGCAGGACCACTGAGGCACCGACGATACCCGTTGAAGCCGCCATGACGATACCTAACAGTGCTACTGATATGGCCATGCCCCCGCGCATGCCAGCGAACAGTCGCTCCAACGAAAGTAAGAGCTTGCGTGCCACATCCGACTTATCGAGCATTAAGCCCATAAATATAAATAAAGGTACTGCTAACAAAAGCCAGTTTGCAAGAGTGCCGGTAAAAATTCGCGAGACAACCGTTCCTAAAAATAAGACTGGGATATCTCCAAAAAAACAAAAAGCAACACCGACGCCTGCTAACAAAAACGCGACTGGATAGCCTGTGAAGATCCCTGCGACAAGTGCAAAAATCATTGCTAGTGGTAGGAAGTAGTCGCCCATGATTGCTCTGGTCTTTTTATTAAGTTGTAGTCGAGGAATTGTCGACGCGTTGTTGTGCTCTGCCGCTTAGCAAAAAACCGATATTACGAATAATGCGCCCAAGACCGCAGGCAAAAAGCAAGGCGAGTCCGATGGGAATGACGGCTTTGACCAGATAGCGATCAGTCAGGCCGCCGTAGTCTGATTTCTCTCCGGAGCGGAAAGCCATATCGACGAAGCCAAGCGATAACCAAAAAATAATTGCACAGAAGGGCAACAGTAAAAACACATCGCCCAACACATCCAAGATGACTTTTTTTCGATCGGATAGGTTCGCATAGATCAGATCGACTCGGACGTGACGCTCTTCAACCATCGTAAACGCTGCCCCGAACATCACAATGACGCCCAGAAGATGCCATTCCAATTCAGTTAGGCTCGCCATCGTTAAGCGCGAACCCAAAAGCGGAATAGAAAAGCCCCAGCCAAATAGCTCACCAAGTCGCATCAACCCCCCCACGACTCCAACCAAAACGGAAAGAATAATGGGAAGGATGAGCCAAGAGCTGATTCGTCCCGGCCAGGCACTTAACTGCATCAAGTTCTGGCCGAACCGCTCAAGTGCGTGCGTCTTGGTGTGCATGGATTACGCCTTATTTAGTTGGGAGGCTTTGTAGTTCCATCCAGGCATTCGCAGTTTTTGCATAAGCATTCAGTGAATCTAACGCCTCCTTGAAGATAGGATCGCTCTTGGCTTCCTCTTGGAGTACTTCGGCCGAAGCTTTGCGCAAGGCTTGAAGCACAGGATCTGGGAAACGTAGAACCTTGACGCCTTTGGCTTTGAACTCTTCAAGCACGGGGCCTTGTGCGGCGGGCGCAACGGCCATAGACCAGATCACATTGGCTTTGCAGGCAGCAATAAATTGCTTTTGCTCGGTCTCTGAATATTTTTTCCAGACATTCATATTGATAATCAGAGAGTTCCAGCTTGCTGGCTGATGCCAACCTGGAAAGTAGTAGTACTTGGCGATGTTTTGAAAGCCGAGCGACTTATCGA
>JBILHV010000362.1:0-2670 GCA_044350305.1 Burkholderiaceae bacterium | reverse complement strand
ACCCCTACGCGGGAATCTTCAGTCAAAATCTCGATCAATTGATTGAGATCGGCGAAGAGCTTGGGGCGCTGCTTGGTAATAAATGTGTAGAAGCGCTTGGGATTACTCCAGAGGCAGCACAGAGCTACGGCAAAGCGGCGATCGTTGGCGAGGCAGGCGAACTCGAGCATGCGGCCGCCATCTTGCATCCCAAACTCGGGGCACCATTGCGTCAAGCGGTGCACCATGGCGCCGCACTCGTGCCTTCAAGCAAAAAGCGCGGTGGACTCGGCTGTGCAATTGATGTTCCACTCGGACATAAGGATGCTGCGTTCGTGCGCAGTCATTTTGACGCGATCGAAGCACGCGTCACAGACGCACCAGGCGCAAAAGAAATCGTGGTGGCTGTTGCAGTGACCGATAGTGGTCGGCCATTACCTCGTATTGGCGGCCTACTGGCCAGTGAAATCGAGGGCAAAGATGGCTTACGTTAATAAGAGTAATTTTAACTTTCAGGAGAACCCCATGCGTTATCGCACATTTACCAAAGGCCTTGCAGCAGCGCTTGCATTCGGTGCAGCACTGTTCGGTGTATCCGTCTCAGCGTCAGCGCAGGGCGTTATTAAAATCGGCGAAATCAATAGTTACAAAGCACAGCCCGCTTTTTTGGAACCCTACAAAAAAGGTATGGAGCTCGCCGTTGACCAGATCAACGCAGCGGGCGGCTTAAACGGTAAAAAAGTACAACTCATCACGCGCGACGACAACGCGAACCCCGGTGACGCCGTACGTGTCGCTGAGGAGCTGATCTCACGCGACAAAGTCGATGTGCTCACGGGATCGTTCCTTTCACATATTGGTTTGGCGCTGACAGATTTCGCCAAACAGAAAAAAGTATTTTTCTTGGCGAGCGAGCCACTGACTGACAAAATTGTCTGGCAAAACGGCAATCGCTATACCTTCCGCTTACGCCCGTCGACCCATATGCAAGTCGCTATGCTTGTCCCAGAAGCCAGCGCGATGAAGAAAAAACGCTGGGCGATTGTGTATCCGAACTACGAATATGGTCAGTCTGCAGCAGCGACCTTTAAGGCGCTGATGAAAGCCGCGCAGCCGGACATCGAGTTTGTCGCCGAGCAGGCTGCGCCGCTGGGCAAAGTTGATGCAGGCAGTGTGGTGCAAGCGCTCGGTGATGCCAAGCCTGACGCGATCTTCAACGTCCTGTTTGGTGCAGACCTGTCGCGCTTTGTGCGCGAGGGCAATACGCGCGGACTCTTCAAAGGGCGCGAAGTCGTGAGCCTATTGACGGGCGAGCCCGAGTATCTAGATCCACTGAAAGACGAAAGTCCAACAGGTTGGTTAGTGACAGGCTACCCTTGGTACGCAATCAAGACGCCAGAGCACGATGCCTTCAAGAACGCCTATGAAGCCAAGTACAAAGACTATCCAAGACTAGGCTCAGTCGTCGGCTACAGCACAATCATGTCTCTGGCCGCAGGCATCAAAAAAGCCCAGAGCACAGAGACCGAAAAGCTCATCACTGCGTTTCGTGGTCTGACACTGATGTCTCCATTCGGAAGCATTACTTACCGCCCGGAAGACCACCAGTCGACAATGGGCGGTTATGTCGGCCGCACCAAACTTGAGAATGGCAAGGGGGTGATGGGAACCTTCCGCTACATCGATGGCGCATCGGTGTTGCCCTCAGCCGAAGAAGTGAAAAAGCTTCGTCCTGCCGACTAAGCGATTTACGGTTTAACGAGGGAGCCCTGCTCGCATGGACCTGTCAAGCTTAATTGTCCAATTGCTCAATGGTCTAGCGGGTGCGTCGTCACTTTTTTTGGTGGCGGCAGGGCTTTCCTTAATTTTCGGGGTGACTCGGATTGTTAACTTTGCCCATGGGTCGTTTTTCATGGTGGGCATCTATGTTGCGTATACGCTTGTTGAAAAGCTCTCTTCAAGCATTGGATTTTGGCCTGCACTCTTACTTGCACCGCTCGTCGTGGGTGTGCTTGGCGCACTCATTGAGATCACCCTGCTTCGCCGTATTTATCGCGCACCTGAGTTATTCCAACTTCTTGCCACCTTTGCCTTAGTGCTCGTCATCAAAGATGCAGTACTTTGGCTTTGGGGTCCAGAAGAACTGCTCGGACCACGCGCTCCGGGGTTAAAAGGTTCTGTCGAAATTCTGAGTCGCAACTTCCCCTCCTACGACTTGTTCCTGATTGTGGTGGGACCTGTCTTGCTCGGACTGCTCTGGTTACTACTCACGCGCACACGTTGGGGCACCTTAGTCCGTGCGGCAACGCAAGACCGCGACATGGTCGCAGCGCTCGGGGTCAATCAAGTCTGGCTGTTTACGGCTGTGTTTGCACTCGGCGCATTACTCGCAGGTTTGGGCGGTGCGCTTCAGCTTCCCCGCGAACCCGCCAACCTCGAGATGGACTTGCATACGATTGGCGCTGCCTTCGTCGTCGTGGTGGTTGGTGGCATGGGCTCTATTCCCGGCGCGTATGTCGCCGCTTTACTGATTGCAGAGCTCAAAGCTATTTGCATCTGGCTTGGATTAGTCGAAATTGCTGGCGTGCAAATATCGTTCTCGAAATTAACGCTCGTGGTTGAATTTCTCGTGATGGCCATCGTTTTGGTGTTCAGACCCTGGGGGCTCTTAGGACGCGCTCAACCCGCCTC
>JBILHV010000361.1:0-2678 GCA_044350305.1 Burkholderiaceae bacterium | reverse complement strand
ATCAATCACGATCGCACCAGGTTTAATCATATCGCCCGTGACCATGCCAGGCTTTCCGGTCGCAACGACCACGATATCCGCATGGCGCGTATGCCAAGCGAGGTCGCGCGTTTTGGAGTTGCAAATGGTGACCGTCGCCCCAGCTGCCTGGAGCAACATCGCCATGGGTTTGCCAACGATGTTGCTAGCTCCGACAATCACTGCAACTGCACCGCGCAAGACGACTTGCTCAGACTCAAGCATCTTCATGACACCGTAGGGTGTACAAGGCCGAAAAAGCGGAGTCCCCGTCATCAACAGGCCAGCATTACTGACATGAAATCCGTCAACATCCTTCTGCGCAGCAATCGTCTCGATGACGCGGTGTGAATCAATGTGTTTGGGAAGCGGGAGTTGAACGAGTATGCCGTGTATGCGGTGATCGGTGTTCAGTGTTTCTATACGGCTCAGCAACGCTTCTTGTGTCATGTCAGCAGGATACTGCTCTAACACTGAGTGCAGTCCGGCTTTTTCACAGGCGGCTACTTTGTTTCGCACATAAACCTGTGATGCGGGATCCTGACCGACAAGAATAACGGCTAGGCCGGGTTTGAAGCCCTTTGTTGTGAGTACTGCCGCGCGCGCCGCAACATCCTCCCGGATGGTTGCGGCAAGCTTTACTCCGTCTATAACCCTACCCGTCATGCGTTGACCTCTGGCTTGGCCAAGGCAACCTTCATGAGGTCTGCAACCGTTGTGACCTGAAGTTTTTCCATGATGTTGGCGCGATGCGCCTCAACGGTCTTGATGCTGATTCCTAAGTCATCAGCGATTTGCTTATTCAGTCGTCCAGCGACAATGCGCTCGAGAACTTGCTGTTCGCGCGCCGTGAGTCGACCAAGCATCGCCTCGTGCTCGCGCTGAGCGCGGGCTTGGGTTAAGCGCTGATTGGCTTGCTCAAACATACGGGCGACAATTTCGCGCAAGTCGGTTTCATCGAAGGGCTTCTCTAGAAAATCGATCGCGCCTTTCTTGATCGTCGAAACCGCCATGGGAACATCGCCATGACCCGTAATAAAGACGATGGGCATCGACGATTTACGTGTAATGAGTTGTTCCTGTAGCTCTAGGCCGCTCATTCCAGGCATCCGCACATCAACAATCAACACACCAGCGGTCTTGTCATCGAATGCGGCTAAAAAACTCTCCGCACTCGCGAAAGCGTTGACGTGATATCCGTTTGCTTCAAGCAACCAACGGAGTGAATCTCGTACCGCCTCGTCATCGTCAACGATAAAGACAGTGCTTGCGACGTTTGGCGTATTCATGCTGGTAACTCCTCGGACTGATTGCTGTGCGTTGCCTCTAGGTTAGAGGCGCACGGTAGTGTAAAGCGAAAAATGGTTCCACCATCCGGATTACTGCTCGCCCAGAGGCGCCCGTGATGTGATTCTATGATCGTGCGACAAATATTCAATCCCATGCCGAGACCTTCAGACTTTGTACTAAAAAACGGCTCGAAGAGACGCTCTGGTTCGGTGAGGCCGTGGCCCCGATCCTTCACGGCCACTTCAATCTGATGGTCATCTAACGTCACATCGAGTTCTAAGGTGTTGAGCGTGGATTGGTCCATGGACTCTAGACCATTTTTAAGCAAATTAAGCAGCACTTGCTCAATCAGAATAGGATCTGCGTATACATCAGGCAGACTGTCGGGGATGTTGCGCACAATCTCAAGCTGTCGTTTTCTGGCATGTATCTCGGCTAAGCTCACCGCGTTGTCCACGATCGTTTGAATGGGCACGTTCTGTCGACGCGGCTCACTTCGCTTGACGAAATCACGGATACGACTAATGATTTTTCCTGCTCGTTGCGCTTGGGCAGCAGCTTTTTCTAGAGCGGGCAGCAGGGTCGCCATATCTGTATGGCCGGCTTTCACCATCGCCACGGCACCCATGCTGTAGTTCGCAATCGCGGTGAGGGGCTGATTCAGTTCATGCGCTAACGAGGAGGCCATCTCTCCCATTGTTGTCAGGCGGCTGGTGATTTGAATTTTTTCTTGCTGAACTCGCGAGGCCTCTTCGTGCTTGCGGCGCTCCGTGATGTCTCGAGCAACTTGCAGACGCACACGCCTGCCATCCGTCCAGGCCAACATGCGGTGCTGCACCTCAAACCATTTTTGTACCGACTCCGAAAACACCTCTACGGACTCATCGGTGTAGCGACCTCGTCGCCCAGCCAGCATTTCTTCGTGCCCTTGTGTTTGCGAGCCGAACAAGCGTCGATAGGTTCGGTTCGCAAAGAGCAGTTCGACACTGTCATTGGTGTCTGCAGTGACCGAAATCGCGTCATCGAGACCTTCAAGCACCGTCATGAATCGCTCATGTGCCGCCGTCAGTGCTTCGCGGATGCGTTTAGGTTCGGTGATGTCGGTCATTGAGGTCATCCAACCGATCTGTGTCCCGCGTGGATCTAGCAACGGCGACACATACATGCGCGCACTGAATCGTGATCCGTCGCGACGTTGTGCTTCGATCTCGACCCCCGTGCTGGCCGCCTTACCTGAAAGCACGCTGTCGAGCACTTGTTGTTGACTGTCGTGTTGTCCTGGGACCCAGTATGGGAAGGGGGGGAGTCGCCCAATGAGATCTGCTTCGTTCCAACCGATCATTCTGCAGAAGGCTGGGTTGACATTAGCG
>JBILHV010000360.1:0-2684 GCA_044350305.1 Burkholderiaceae bacterium | reverse complement strand
CTCTCTCGTCTTTACGGAAAGCACATCATGTCAGACCTAAAATTGCGCCTCGCGAATGCCGTCAAGGATGCCATGCGCGCCAAAGCCTCTGAGCGCCTCGGCACACTGCGCTTTTTACAGGCCGCCATTAAGCAACGCGAAATCGATGAGCGCAAAGATTTAAACGACGCCGACGTGGTCGCCATCATTGAAAAACAAGTCAAACAACGTCGGGAATCGATCGCTGCATTCGAGCAGGCAGGGCGAACTGAAACCGCCGCACAAGAAACCGCTGAAATGGCCGTCCTAAAAGAATTTCTACCTCAGGCAGCCAGTGACGCCGATATCGCAGCCGCAATCGATGCTGCGGTTGCAGAGGTGCAGGCGCAAGGCGTGACGGGCGCACCCGCGATGGGTAAAGTGATGGCGATCTTGAAGCAAGCGCTAGCAGGCCGCGCAGAGATGTCTGCGCTTTCGGCACGCGTCAAAGCAAAACTCAGTTAAATGCCTTAGGCAACCGCTACTTCACTTTCAACACTTTAAAAGCGGCGGACGCTTTCGCGATCAGTTTCCCGGTCGCATCCAGAATTTCACCTTCGCAAAAGGCGATCGACGCACCACGTCTAATGCAACGTGCCTCGATGGTGAGATCTGTTGTCGCAGGTTCGATGCAGCTCGTATGCATATCGATGGTCGCCATCCCGATCCCGAGAGGATCATTGGCACGACCCGCTGCACTCAAGGTGAAGTCAAGAATACTCATGAGTGCGCCGCCGTGAATATGACCACGGCTATTGAGCAACTCATTGCGCAACCGCAGACGCGTTACCGCGCGATCGTTCTCACAGAGGACCGGTTCAAGCTGAAGAAAATCGAGATAGGGGATCTCAAGTCCGAAATATTTTTGAGGCGAATTTGAAGTTGACACAATTAATCTACGGTAAAAGAAAAACAAAACAACGTCGCGAGCCTACTTAGCGAGGTGTCGCACGCGGCATATAACTTGAACAAGTCGGGACACCAAACTGCATTACCTCATGCAAGGCAGCCAGTGATGCACGATTCCACATATTGATGCCGGACACCATCGCAACGACCTCAGTACTCCGATCCCCAAGCGCCCGTATATCCACCTGCGCATAAGGTGTCGAGCCTAGGATGCCCGTAACCCACACGCGCGCAGAACCGTTCGCCTGATCAATCGAGGACTTCACCGGAAACTCCCCGCCCGCACTCCAACACTCTTGGGCTTGAGCCTTTGCGCGATCAAACACCTCCTGGAAGGATACAGGAACAGTAAAGCTATCTTTAGGTGAACTAGTGGGATTGACACCCAGGCAGCCGGTCAACAGGATCGGGGTAATCAGTGCGAGCCAATGTCGTTTCATGTGGGGTTCCTTGGCGCTGCTCAGCGTACGTTAAAGGTTGCATAATACGCTGAGAATTTTAACTATATTTGCGACACGCTATGAGCAACCTCCCCCGCACATCCCGTCCTTGGCGCTTTATAGCCGCCCTTCTCGGGCTGAGCGCGGTTGCCTTAGCCGCCGTCGCGGCGCACGCAATCGCAGACCCTAAAGCCGCACAAGCGGTTGAACGTGCTGCGCTCATGCAACTCGTCCACGCGGTCCTGCTCCTCTATGCCACTAGTTTGTCTGGCGTGTTTCCCAGCCTCGCGCGGTGGTTTACCTTAGCGGGAGTCGCATTATTCTGCGGAGGCATCTACGCGAAATACCTCCTAGGGATCCTAGCCGCCGGCACCGTGGCCCCAGCGGGCGGCATCGCCCTGATGCTGGGCTGGCTCATGCTTGGACTCTCGAGCCTTACCAAGGACAACTGAGGCCAGCACACGCCAGCCAAAACAAGAACTTGCCCAAACAAGCACAAGCAACAGTGGTACAAAGCTAATTCACAATTTTTTTAACCACCAAAATATCGCACATGAGCATACGAGACAAAGCCTATATCGTTGGAGCCTACGAGCACCCAACCCGTAAAGCACCGGACAAATCCGTTGCGCAACTCCATGCAGAATCCGCTCGCGGCGCACTAGAAGACGCTGGCCTGACCCTCAGTGACATTGACGGTTACTTCTGCGCCGGCGACGCGCCAGGGCTGGGCATGCTGAACATGGCCGACTACATGGGGCTGACCAAGCTACGCCATGTAGATTCCACGGAAACCGGCGGCTGCTCCTATCTCATCCACGTCTCGCACGCTGCCCAAGCGATTGCCGCTGGCAAGTGCGACGTCGCGCTTGTCACGCTCGCGGGTCGACCACGCTCTGCGGGCTCCTCTGGCCTTCAGCCGCGCAATTGGGGTTCGGATCTGCCCGACGTTCCATTCGAGGCTCCCTTTGGCTCGGTGACGGTGAATAGCTACGCGATGGTGGCTGCCCGTCACATGTATGAATTCGGTACCACAGCGGAACAGCTCGCTTGGGTCAAAGTTGCGGCATCCCATCATGCACAACACAATCCACACGCAATGTTGCGTGATGTCGTCACCGTAGAAGATGTGGTGAACTCGCCGCTCGTCTCCACGCCGCTGCACCGCCTGGACTGCTGCGTCGTGAGCGATGGCGGTGGTGCACTGATTATTGCTCGTCCAGAAATTGCGAAGTCGCTCAAGCGACCGCTCGTAAAGTTGCTCGGCGCTGGCGAAGCCGTGAAGGGCCAGTTAGGGGGTCATGTTGACCTCACCTA
>JBILHV010000359.1:0-2694 GCA_044350305.1 Burkholderiaceae bacterium | reverse complement strand
CAAGCGCTGGCACTTGATCGGACTAGAGGTCGGCATGAGTGTGGCAAGCGTTGCCTTGCGCGGCGAAGCCACGGGCGTCGCGACCGGGTGGAATGCAGATGTGGTTGCAACGGCTAAAAGAGATTTGAAAGTGGGCGAAATGCTAGACGGCGAGGGCGGCTACACGGTGTGGGGCAAGTTGCTACCCGCAGCGACCTCCAAGCGCATGGGCGGCTTGCCGTTAGGGATGGCGCACAACGTTAAAGTGATACGCCCTGTAGCGAAGGGTCAGAGCCTTTGCTGGGATGATGTGCAGATGGATCCCAATACGGCGGCCTTCAAGATCCGCCGTGAGATGGAGTCCGCCTACACATTCTGATAAGACGATTAGCCTAATCAGACGGGCATCTTCAGCACGATCTTGCCGACGTGCTTGTTGGTTTCCATCATTTCTTTCGCCTGGGCGAGCTGCTCAAAAGGGAAAGCTTGGTCTACCAACGGTTTGATGCGGCCATCCGCAATCGCGGGTAGCACCTCTGCTTTGAATTCTGGCAGAAATTCGGCGCGTTGTTCCGCTGAACGTAACTTGTTCGACACCCCAAATAGACGTAAACGCTTTGCATGAAGCGCGAGCAAATCGAGCTCTGCTGTCAGTACGCCATCCACGTAGCCGACCATCGCGAAACGGCTCTCAAAGGCCATACAGCGAATACTTTCGGCAAACACCGAACCACCGACTGTGTCGACGACAAGATTGGCACCTTTGCCATCAGTCGCTTTCATGACGGCTTCTTCGAAGCCTGAGCCTCGCAAGCACAGTGGCACGTCAAGGCCGTAGTCTTTCAGACGAGCGAGTTTCTCAGGTGAGCCTGAAGTGCCGATCACTTTTGCGCCCATCGCTTTGCCCATTTGTAGTGCCGCCACGCCAACTCCCGACGACACACCGTGAATGAGTAACCATTCGTTTGGTTGTAGCTTTCCTTGTAAAGAAAGCATGTCGTGCACAACTAAATAAGTGAGCGGCACGCTAGCAGCTTGTTCAAAACTGAGCGAAGCGGGCATGAGCATGACTTCGACGCTATCCATCGTGGCGTATTCGGCGAACGCGCCGCGGCAGCGGCCCATGACTTTGTCGCCGATCTTAAAGCCTTTGACTTCACTGCCCATTGCTGCAATGACGCCCGCACCTTCCATGCCAATCGCGCTCGCTTGTCCGCCTTTATGCAGGCCATGGCCAATCACAAACTCTCCGCGATTCAAGCTCGCCGCGTGTAGGCGAAGCAGAATTTGTTTGGGGCCCGGCGTGGGGCGCTCAATATCGCGTTGTTCGAGTACGGTTTTGTTATTAACCGTTTGCATCCAATATGACAGCATCGTTCTTGACCTCAGGTGTTTTGAATGGGTGAAAGCATACCGCTAGATTACTTGAGTTGTCGCAAGATAGGTGCTCGGCTGATGATGAGCAACATCAGGGCAAGCGCGCAGCAGGCGTAGATTGCCATCGCGACGGTTACCCCAAAGTTCTCGGCAATCGCACCTGCTAGGAAATTGCCGAACGGCAAACTGATCACTACGCCGGTGCGCAGACCCATGATACGTCCGCGCATCGATGGCTCGGTGTTGCTCAAGATGAGGGTCGCAATGAGTGTCCAGCTAATGGCCTGTGCGATGCCGGCTAAGAAAACAATCAGCAAGGAGAGATAAAACCAACTGGACAGGGCCAATATAAAGATCGAAATCGGCCATAACAATCCCCCCAGAATGACGAGTCGACCCCTGTGGCTGTAGTTGCCCAGCGACACAACCCATAAGCCGGCGACCAGCGCACCGACACCCGCCATTGAGGTGAGCAAGCCATACCCGGTTGCACCCGTATCCAATACATAGCGTGCGAGTAAAGGTAAAAAAGAGTAGCGGTAGGGTGCCACGAAGAAGTTCAGCATAAAAGCGATTAGAAGCAGCATGAACACAGCTTGGTTGCCCCAGGCGTACTTGAAGCCATCAAGCAAGCTTGTCAAGGGCGAGATGTTTTGCTGAGCGGTCTCAGGCGTTTGAGCACCAGACGTATCTGATGGCGTCGGTGATATTTTCTTGAGTCGCAATAACGCCAGTAGATCGAAAATACAAATGACTGCGATGAGGGTGTATGCACCGCTGATGCCAAAGCTTGGGATCAGTAAACCGCCGAGCGCTGGGCCAATAATGACAGTTGTCTCTGTCGCGACGGCGTTTAGCGCGATCGCGTTGGTTAGATTCTTTGGGCCAACGAGATCCGGGATAAACGCTTGCCGCGTTGGATGATCAAGCGCCCACGTGAGGCCACTGATTAATGACAGGGTGATGAGATACCCAACAGCCATTTTGTCTGTCAGCAGTAACATCAGCATCAGCACGGCAATCGTGCAGCTTACGAGCGATGCCAGAATCAACAACATGTGTCGGTTCAGTCGGTCGGCTGCTACCCCCATGAGCGGTGCAAATACATAGCCGGCCATCTTACAGCCCGACACAATCCCCACCATCAAGGCAGAATTAGTGAGCTCGAGCGTCAACCATCCCACGACGACAAGATCCGCCCAGCGTGCGGTAGATGAAAGCAGGGTGGCTGTCCAAAGCATGCGAAAGCCCGGATGGCGCAGCGCGCTTGCTTGTCTGATTTCGGTCCAGCGGCTCGTCATGTTTGTGCGGTGCGCCAATGTGTGTTGCTTAGGAAGG
>JBILHV010000358.1:0-2695 GCA_044350305.1 Burkholderiaceae bacterium | reverse complement strand
GGCGTCCACTTAGCCGTGGCGTTCATCGGCTCCATTGGGGCGTGATTCAAGAAGGGGTAAAAGTATGTCGACTCCACTTTCTTCGCAGCACCCGCAATCGCTGCTTTGGTGTCGCCGCGCGTATTACCCACGAAGGCTTGCTCGGCGGTTAAACCTTCTTTCAACATCGCTGCGATCGAGGCACTGTTTACCTTACCGTTCGCACCTTCATCCCAAACAATTGGCAAGGCATCCAAGGCAGTCTTGGCAATCCAAAACGTATCGGCAACGACGGCCACAGCGGTGTCGCCGACCTGCACAACTTTTTTCACACCCTTCATGCCAGAAATTTTCGCGGCATCAAAACTTTTCACTTTGCCGCCAAACACTGGACTCTCTTTAATCGTCGCAACCAACATGCCGGGCAGTTTTAAATCCATGCCATAGACTTGTTTACCGGTCACTTTATCTTCGAAGGTGTCGATCCGCTGCACCGACTTACCAATGATCTTCCAGGACTTAGGGTCCTTGAGCGTGATCTCGGTAGGAACAGGCAACTTCGATGCGGCTAACGCAACTTTTCCGAAGGTTGTTTTGCGACCGCTCGATGTGTGTGTAATGACGCTATTAGCTGCCACGCATTCTGCTGCGGGGACTTTCCACTCCTCAGCCGCTGCTTGGACCAACATCATGCGGGCAGCAGCGCCACCCTTGCGTACGTACTGCTCGGACGTGCGGATCCCGCGGCTACCGCCAGTGGAGAAGTCACCCCAAGGACGCTTGCGCGCCAAGCTCTGTCCTGGCGTTGGATATTCTGTCGTGACTTTCTTCCAGTCGCACTCAAGCTCTTCAGCAACCATCTGCGCTAAGCCCGTAATCGTGCCCTGGCCCATTTCTGAGCGCACGACACGCACGACGACAGTGTCGTCCGGCTTGATGACTACCCACACACCAATCTCGGGCGTTGCAGCCACCGATTGTGCGGAACTAATAAAAGGAAATTGCAAACCAATCGCAAGACCTGTGCTGACTGCGGTCGAGCCAACGATAAACTGTCTGCGGGAAGGATTCGGGACGCGTGCATTCATGTGAAGACCCCTTAGGCTTTAGCAACAGAGTGGATCGCAGCGCGGACTTCTTGGAAGCTTCCGCAACGGCAAATGTTTGTCATGGCGGCATCGATATCCGCATCAGTGGGCTTTGGCTTCTTTGCCAACAAATCGGTCGCAGCCATCAACATGCCCGACTGACAAAAACCACACTGAGGTACTTGATGATCGATCCAAGCTTGCTGCAATTTTGTCAGCTTGCCGTTTGTAGCGAGACCTTCAACGGTCTGCACATTTTTTCCCGCTGCAGCGCTAACAGGAATCACGCACGAGCGAATCGCTTGCCCTTCAAGCATCACCGTACAGGAACCACACTGCGCAATCCCACAGGCGTACTTGGTGCCCGTCAAACCAATCTGCTCACGAATCACCCAAAGCAGGGGCGTAGTGGGGTCGACATCGACGCTGTGATCTTTACCATTAACTTTTAGCTGTATCGCCATTTGGGTGCTCCCGCGGGTGGAAAGTAGGAATAAACTCAGACGATATTAACTGAGGGAAAGACCGCCGTCACGAGATCCTTACGGCGATTAAGCCTTGAAAACCGGGGCTTACTCAGCAATTGCAAAAAGGATTCCTTTATGAGCATTTACCCTAATTAACTAAACTGTATCGACTCCCATGCAAAACAAATGTGTACGACTCGCTAGCCGTCCAACCGGCTGGGTAACCGCCGATAATTTCGAACTGGTTGAGGCTCCGATGCCCACCCCTTCCGAGGGTGAGGTGTTGATCCAAAATGATTGGCTCTCCTTGGACCCCTACATGCGCAGTCGGATTTCTGACGCAAAGTCTTACGCCAAAGGCGTCAATCCAGGCGATGTCATGGTCGGCGGCGCCGTCGGCACGGTCATCGAGTCTCGCTCGGACGCTTTTTCAGTCGGAGACACCGTGCTCGCCGCGAGTGGCTGGCGCCTATACGCCACGATGCCTGCTCAGGCGGTCACAAAGATAGACACCACGCGCGTGCGGGCCTCAGCCTATCTTGGCGTACTCGGCATGCCTGGCATCACCGCCTGGACCGGGCTGATCAACATCTGTCAGCCCAAGGCCGGTGAAACCGTCGTCGTCGATGCCGCATCGGGAGCGGTGGGCAGCGTTGTGGGTCAACTCGCCAAGCAGGCGGGCTGTCGCATCGTGGGTATCGCCGGGGGCAAGGCAAAGTGTGATTACGTTGTCAACGAACTCGGTTTTGACGCCTGCGCAGACCATCGCGCCCCAGATTTTCACGATCAGCTCGATACCTTGCTGCCCCAGGGTATTGACTGCCTCTTTGAAAACGTCGGTGGCGAAATTTTTGAAGCCTTACTCGCCCGTATGAATGTGTTCTCGCGCGTGGCCTTATGTGGAATGGTGTCAGAGTTCAATCGTGAGCCCCACGCACACCGCACGCTTCGATCGATCCTCATTAACCGCATACGCATACAAGGCTTTATCGTCTCGGACAAACTCGACACGTGGCCTGGCATTCGCGCACAGTTAATCGAACGTGTCGTGAGCGGACAACTTAAATTCAAAGAGTCGATCGTCGAAGGCTTGGAGAGCGCCCCCCAGGCTTTCGTGGGGATGCTGCGCGGTGAAAACTTTGGCAAGCAACTCGTTAAGTT
>JBILHV010000357.1:0-2699 GCA_044350305.1 Burkholderiaceae bacterium | reverse complement strand
CTTGGTATGACGCCACCACTGTATGGCTCAGCACACACAGCGCGTATTTTGATCAGATTTTTGTAAATGAACGTCAAGAGTTGTGCGAAGGAAGTCGCTCAAACATCTACCTGCTCAAACACGGGGTATGGCTCACGCCGCCGCTGGCTTCCGGTTTACTAGGGGGGACGATGCGCACGCGCCTGCTAGATTCAGGTCAGGTGCAGGAATCGGTCCTGCACCTTAGCGACTTGCCCGACGCGCAAGCAGTCCGTCTCTCGAACGGCCTACGCGGCTGGTTTGATGTGAAGCCTGATGCCTCACTCCTTCCAGGGCATGTCCTTCCATAATTGCTGCAGCATTTTTTCATTATCAGCCAATTCTTTGGCGTATGCAGACGGTGCCAGATAACGGATAGGTGCAAACAACTCGCCGGCCTTTTTGATGTACTCAGGATCTGAAGCAGCCTGGGCAACAGCCTTGACTAAGCGCTCGCGAATTTCTGGCGGCAAGCCTTTGGGGGCCGCCAAACCACGTAGCGAGGCACTTTCCATGTTGTAGCCTTGCTCGGCAAACGTCGGAATGTTTGGCGCGAGAACCGTCCGCTGGAGCGACATCTGACCAAGCATACGAATAGGCGATCCACCCTTGATGTAGGCAAGCGCCTCTCCGACGTTGATCGCGCCAACGACTAACTGACCACTCACCAGCGCACCGCGGGTTTCACCCGACCCTTTGTAGGGAACGTGGGTCAATTTCACCCCAGCCGCTTTTTCAAAAAATAACATTGCGAGGTGGTCGTCAGAGCCTACGCCGGTTGACCCGACCGTCACCTTACCTGGGTTGGCCTTCGCATAGACCACCAGGTCTTTTAAGGTCTTAAAGTCGCTTGACGTTTGCACAGCAAATGCACCTGGGTCATCGATTAAATTACCGATCAAGTCATATTCTTTCCAATGAAATGTCGATGGGCGCTCAATTGGGATAGAGATCAAATTAGGCGTATTCAAAAAACCGATGGTGTATCCGTCTGGTGCGGCTCTGGATAGTTCAGCGAAACCAATGCCGCCTCCGGCACCCGACTTGTTGGATATAACAATACGTGCGTTATTGCCCAAATGTTTTTCGATATAGGGTGCGATCAGCCGCCCAACGAGGTCTGTGCCACCACCCGGTACGTAGGCAATGATCATCGTGATGGGCTTGTTCGGATACTGGGCGTGTGCGCCAGTTGACCAAGCCAAAGCGGTCAGCAAAACCAACCCTGTCAGACGACTAAATTTATGGATGAAACTAGTCATACACACTCCTTTTATTTTTTATGCTGCTGCGCGTTGTGTTCCGTTTTTCTACAGCCAAACTGAATATAAAGCCCTTCCGTCGCCTTGGGTGTTATGACTTACCCGAACATCTTTTTGTAACGTTCGGCGAATACCGGCCAAACCTCGGGATTCGCCATGCGCGGCGCGCGCTCGCACCGCAACAGCCCCTCGATTTGTTCAGCACCCATGCGTGCTGCATTGCGGCGCGCCTCATGCGTCACCCCTGCGGTGTGATAGGTGGCCGTGACATTTGGCAAAGACAGCAGCGGGTTGTCGATAGCGGGAGGCTCGACCGTCCAGACGTCAAGTCCGGCACCTGACAAATGCTTATCGCGCAATGCCTCAACCAGCGCACTCTCATCATGAATCCCGCCGCGCGCCGTAGAAAGGAACACAGCACCTTTCTTCATCGCCCGAAACTGCTGCACGCCGAATAAATTGAGTGTTTCAGGGGAACGCGGGCAGTGCACGGACACCACGTCGGACTGGGTCACGAGCTGCTCAAAACTGACGGGTGTGGCGCCACGCATACCGATTTCATCATCGGTCAGTTTTGGATCATACCCAATCACTTGCATGCCAAACGCCTTGGCCAGGTGTGCAACGCGTCTGCCGATATTGCCAACCCCGACGATACCGATGGTCAGGCCTTTGACTTCGTTTCCCATCAAATCTTCACGCGTCGTGTAAGCATTCGCGCGCATCACACGATCGGACTCTGCAATGCGATGCTTCACCGACAACAGCAAACCGATGGCATGCTCGGCCACAGAGTCGGCATTGCAACTGGATTGATTCACGACCAACACGCCATGGCGGTTACACGCATCGAGGTCAATCGGA
The DNA here is from genome assembly GCA_044350305.1 of Burkholderiaceae bacterium. GTDB lineage: Bacteria > Pseudomonadota > Gammaproteobacteria > Burkholderiales > Burkholderiaceae_B > Zwartia. The sequence goes on along the minus strand of JBILHV010000357.1, from coordinate 555 downwards.
TCAAAACCCGCACCTGATGCGGAGGCGCAGAGCAGGTTTGGCAACTGTTTAAGCAGCTCTTCGCCAAGCCACCATTGTTTTGGCACCTCGTCGCGTGCAGCGCAAATATGATAGATCTGCGCCTCCTTGAGTGCCGCCAAAGTCTTTTTTTCGTCGTCAGCATACCGGCATATCGTCAAATCAATATCTTTAAATTTGGCGAGATGCTCGTCAAACACTGGGTTGATCCAAAAATCGAAACGAACAACCTTTTTCTTCATTTCAGCACACCCTTGGCGCGCAGGCTTTGGTCCACCCACTTACGATCCAACGTGCCTTTGGCGATTTGTTTCAGAATATCCTTTTCTTTCTTTTCAACGGCCATCACCAAAGCGGCCAACTCGTTAGCAATATCCGGACGAATAGCGAAGACACCATCATGGTCGCCAACAATAATGTCACCAGGGTGCACGACCATGCCGTCGACCGAGACCGTGACGTTGATTTCACCAGGACCTTCTTTGTATGGGCCACGATGAGAAATCGCACGCGCAAAAACGGGGAAGCTGCTTTTGC
>JBILHV010000356.1:0-2702 GCA_044350305.1 Burkholderiaceae bacterium | reverse complement strand
TTAGAGGTCATGATTGCAGAAAGTCACGGTCAGCCAGCATCATGCGCACAAGGGGAACTGTAATCGTACGGTGCTTGGAGAGGGAGTAGCGGTCTAGGGCATCGATTAAAGCGAAGAGCTGACGAATGTCGCGTGAATAATGTGTCAACATCCACTCGAGCACCTCGGACGAAAGCGGTAGGCCTTGCTTTTTGGCATACGCTGCGAGGGCTTCGGATTTATCGTTGTCAGACAGCGGTTCGAGACGGAAAACAAGATCCCAGCCTAAACGGGTCCGTAAGTCCTCGCGCAAAGACATCGATAGCGGTGCACGGTCTCCGGTGACGATTAGGGCAAAAGCAGAACTCGTGGAAGCCAACTCTCGCCAGCGATTGTACAGGGCAAACACGGCAGCCTGTCGTGGCTCGTCAAGGTCTTGGATATCGTCCACAGCAATGACTTCAGCCACTTTCTCTAGCGTTGGATTCGTGGCTAAGGCCAGCATGGCGCTGGCCGAGGTGCCCGCGCCCAGTAAAAGGGTAGCCCGAGCACCGGCCGTTGCACGCAATAGATGGCTGCGCCCGGAGCCTGGAGGCCCCCATAAATACAGCGCGCGCCCGCGTTCCAGGCCCGCCACGGCGGCCACGGCGGCTGCATTGCTACCCGGGACCGTCGCGGCAAGCGTCGGCCCCTGAGCGGGGATGATTTCCAGAAGTAACTGCCGACTCATCGACTCATCGTAAAATTGGTAAAAATGATGCTTCAAACCCCACAATTGTCACACAACAGCGACGTTTCCCCATGACTCAACCACAAGCCCCTCTGACTTACCGTGACGCCGGCGTCGATATTGATGCAGGTGATGCCCTTGTTGATCGCATTAAACCGATGGCTGCTCGCACCATGCGCGAAGGGGTTTTGGCTGGAATCGGTGGATTTGGAGCCTTATTCGAGGTACCCAAACGCTACAAAGAGCCTGTGCTCGTGTCCGGCACGGACGGTGTGGGAACTAAGTTGAAACTAGCCTTTGATTGGCAACGACATGACACGGTTGGTATCGATCTGGTTGCCATGAGTGTGAACGATATTTTGGTGCAGGGCGCTGAGCCGCTGTTTTTTCTGGACTACTTTGCTTGCGGCAAGCTCTCGGTCGATGTGGCGGCACAAGTGGTAGGTGGTATCGCACGAGGGTGTGAATTGTCGGGTTGTGCCCTGATTGGTGGAGAAACTGCTGAAATGCCAGGGATGTATCCGGATGGCGAATACGACTTGGCTGGTTTTGCAGTGGGCGCAGCAGAAAAATCAGCGCTGATTGATGGCAAGTCGATTCAGCCGGGCGATGTGGTGCTGGGCTTGGCGTCCAGTGGCGCGCACTCCAACGGTTACTCCTTATTGCGCAAGATTTTGCAGCGCGCTGGGGCAAAACCAGAGCAGGATTTCTTTGGGCAGCCACTCGCAGATGTGGTGATGGCGCCAACTCGCCTCTATGTGAAGCCTGTGCTTGCCGTGTTGAAACAGTTTGGCGCCAAAGTAAAAGGCTTAGCGCACATTACGGGAGGCGGCTTGCTTGATAACGTGCCTCGTATCCTGCAACCTGGGTTGCAGGCGACGTTGCGGCGCGATGCATGGCAAATGCCCAAACTATTTACGTGGTTGCAGCAACAAGGGGGTGTTGCTGATACAGAGATGTACCGCGTCTTTAATTGTGGCATTGGTATGGTCGTGGTTGTCAGCGCCGACGACGCGACAGCGATCAGTCAGGCTTTGGTTGCTCAAGGTGAGACTGTCTACGCTCTTGGTGTGATTCAAGGCTGTCAGGCAACGGACGCACAGACCGTCGTGATCTAACGTTACATCACGCTGACCCTACACTATTTGAGTAATGCGGCGACTTCCTGCACCACGGCATCGACTGTGGTGGGTACACACGCTTGAATCGCTTTTCGTTCTGGCAGACTGCGCAGCCAGGTGAGCTGTCGCTTGGCGAGTTGTCGCGTCGCGGCGATCGCTTGTAGGCGTGCGGTCGGGAGATCGATTTCTCCCTCGAGTAGGCTCCAGAGTTGTCGATAGCCTACGCAGCGCACAGAAGGAAGATTCGTGTGTAAATCGCCGCGCGCGCGTAACGTTTGCACCTCTTGCAACAGTCCGGCCTCAAGCATCTGATCAAAACGCATTGCAATGGTTTGGTGCAGGACGCTTCTTTCCACTGGTTCAAGGCTCAGCGTCAGTGTCTTGACGGGCGCGTCTCGCTGTGCCGGCGCATTGAGCAGCACCGACATCGGTGTGCCCGTGATGTGCCAAATCTCTAGCGCGCGCTGAATGCGCTGACTGTCATTCTGTGACAGTCTCTTAGCGGTGTCTGGATCGATCTGCGCGAGCTCCGTATGCATCGCGGGCCAGCCAATCCTTGCGGCGCGCTGCTCAAGCTCGAGACGAACATCGGGATCTGCGCTCGGTAAATCGTTGAGTCCCTCTCGCAGCGCTTTAAAGTAAAGCATGGTTCCGCCCGCCAGTAAGGGTATGTTGCCGCGCGCGTGGATCTCTTGAACACAACGCAATGCATCACGACGAAAGGTCGCAGCCGAATACGCGTCGAGAGGATCTAAAATATCTAGTAGGTGATGTGCAGTGTCGAGCTGCTCTGCGCGAGAAGGCTTTGCAGTGCCGATATCCATGCCACGATAAATAGTCGCTGAGTCGACATTGATCACTTCGATCGGCCA
>JBILHV010000355.1:0-2704 GCA_044350305.1 Burkholderiaceae bacterium | reverse complement strand
AGAGGCACAAGATATTTAGCTCAACTCAGTTTTAGCCGTACAGCCTCACGGGGCAATTTTGATCCCGCTACTTCTGATGAAATTAGTCCACGCTGGAATATCTTTATCAATAAATGCAGTGAGCTCTGCTGCATTCATCAGCATTGGCTCGATCTCCATTTTTCGTAGCCGGTCAGTTATCTCAGGCGAGGCAACCGCTTTTTGAGCAGCGTCACTCAGCTTTTTGATCACAGCCTCAGGCGTGCCAGCAGGTGCAGCCAAACACCACCACGCTAAAACTTGAAAGCCAGGGAAACCGCTCTCAGCGACCGTCGGGACGTCGGGAAGCGCACCAAGCCGAGTCGGACCTGTCACAGCTAGCGCTCGTAGCTTTCCAGATTTAATGAGCGGCAAGGCCGCCGATGGAGAATCCGTCGCGAACAATACCTGTCCAGCAGCCACATCTATAATTACTTGACCACTTCCCTTGTAAGGAACATGTGTCGCAGACACTGATGCTTTGTGTAGGAGCATTTCTGTCGCAAGGTGGGTAATGGTTCCAACGCCAGCCGAGGCAAAACTGCTTGGCTCTTTCTTTAATCGAGCAAGCAATTCACCTAGGGTTTGTGGCGAGCCTGGTCTAGTTGACGTGATAATCACATAATCAGATTTTGCCAGACCTGAAATGAATGCAAAATCTTTTTTGACATCGTATTTTGCATTAGGGTTTAAAACTGGAGTCGTTCCAAGCGATGAGGTCGTGCCCATCGTTAAGGTATACCCATCCGGCTTTGCACGCGCAACATACTCGGTGCCAATGACCCCTCCTCCGCCCAATCGATTTTCCACGGTCACGGGTGACCCAAGTATTTCTCTCATCTTTTCTGACAGAATTCTCGCGATCGTATCGCTACCCGTACCGGGACCAAAAGCGACCACTAAATTGATCGGTCGGTTCGGAAACGTTGGGTCCGCGTACGCGGAAGACATCACCAAGCATGCGGCAAAACTAGCGCAGATATTTATCAAGTACTTTCGCAAAAAAGACATATCAACTCCCTATTTGTTGATTCACAAGCTAACGCCAAGCTCCACCCTTTGATTGTGACTGCGGTAGTCCGCACGTTCGGGTTTTGCACTGTAGTGACTGTGTTGCCGGTTAGATCGAGCGACTGTGCTTTGTCAGTATCTATAACTTGACAGTCAAACTAAACCTAACTATTGTCCGTACAATTAGGTTAACGAGGTGTGCAAAAAATGTCAACACAAGAGAAGTCAACGGCGGGGGCCCTCTCGGACGTCAAAGTGCTTGACCTCTCAAACTTCCTTGCGGCCCCGATGTGCGCCATGTTTATGGCAGACTTTGGTGCGCAGGTCATAAAAATTGAAAAGCCGGGTACCGGTGACGAAATGCGGTTTTGGGGCGAAAACAAAGACGGCGTTGGGCTGTATTACAAGGTCATCAATCGAGGTAAAAAGTCCGTCACGCTCGATCTACGAACCCCCTTCGGGGTCGAAGTCGTGAAGAAACTGGTATTGGACACGGATATCGTGATCGAGAATTACCGAACGGGAACACTTGAAAAGTGGGGCCTCGGGTACGAAACACTCAAGGCGATCAATCCAAGCCTCATCATGATTCGCGTAACCGGTTATGGGCAAACAGGACCTTACAGCGATCGTCCTGGCTTCGGAACGCTAGCCGAAGCCTATGCAGGTGCCGCCTTTATTTCCGGCTACCCGGATCAAGCCCCACTGCTTCCAGGGTTTGGGTTGGCAGACTCCACGACGGGCCTGATGGCTGCCTATCTTGGACTTGTTGCGATGGCCGAAAAGCGGCGCACAGGGAAAGGTCAATATATTGATCTGGCCATTTATGAAACCCTGTTAACGCTGATTGGGCCAAACGTCATTAATTATGATCAGCTCGGCATTGTTCAACAACGCAGCGGCAGCAGACTCTCATTTACCGCCCCCCGCAACACGTATCGTACGCGTGACGAGCGTTGGGTAACGATTGGCGGCAGCGCGCAGTCGGCGTTCACGAGTATTTGTAAAACGCTTGGAATTCCGGAAATTATTGAAGATCCTCGATTTTTAAATAATCGCCTGAGGATAAAGAACGTTGAAGCACTCGACCAAGCAATTCAATCCGCAGTTTCGCAATTTGATCTAGACGATTTATTAGCGCAAGCGGCCAAAAATAGTTCTACGATGTCTCCAGTGAATGACGTCGAACAAATTTTTGCTGATCCGCACATACAAGCAAGGCAAAACATTACTCAGCTTTTTGATTCCGAACTCAAGTCGAATGTTCGCATGCAAGGTGTCGTAGGAAAGCTTTCCGAATCGCCGGGACACATCCGCCATCCAGGCCCGAGACTCGGTGCAGATAATCACGCCGTGTTAGTCGAGCAATTGGGCTATACGCTTACCCAGCTCGCACACGAGGGCATCAACGCCAATCAAACACCCAATGATCCAAAAGGTACAAATGCAATTTCCTGAAAAAATAACCGTCATTGACGTCTCTGCACGGGATGGCCTACAGAGCTTTAAGCGTTGGGTATCCACTGAAGACAAAGTGAAGATGATTGATATTTTGACCGAGACCGGATTTCCAGTGATTGAAGTCGCTGGTTTTGCGCATCCTCGCGTGATCCCCAATCTTCGAGATGCTGAAGAGGTGTGCGAACGTATTAAGCGCAAAGCAGGCACTGTCTAT
>JBILHV010000057.1:0-8344 GCA_044350305.1 Burkholderiaceae bacterium | reverse complement strand
TTATGCGTGCGCACCTATCGCTCGGTTGGGTTAAGGATTCCAGTCTACAAAATTACGGTAAAGACGCAAACCCGAATCAGCACTTTTTTCGGGGTGAAACTGTACGGCAAAGATATTTTCGTGCGCCACAGCGCAGGTAAACAGCACGCCGTACTGGCTCTGGCCAACGGTTAACGCAGAGTCGGTCGGTGCAGCGTAGTAACTGTGTACAAAATAAAACGGAGTGGAATCAACAATGCCTGCCCAAAGCGCATGGGGGCGTGTTTGACGAACAGGATTCCAACCCATGTGGGGGACTTTAAGCCGACTGGCACGATCGGTTTGTTCGCCGAGTTGTTCAGCGAAGAGCGGGCCATTGAAGCGTTTGACTTCGCCTTTGAAAATACCGAGGCTTGTTGTATTGCCTTCGTCGCTGCGTTCAAAGAGCATTTGCTCGCCCACACAAACACCCAGCAAAGGCTTGTTGCGCGCGGCGCGCACGACTGCCTCGCGCAAGCCAGCTTCGTCTAGCGTGCGCATGCAGTCTGACATCGCACCTTGTCCAGGAAACACGACGCGATCTGCCGCGTCAATGTCTTGCGCGCGCTTGCACAGATGAATATCAGCTTCAGGCGCTGCGTGTCGCAAGGCTCGTTCGACGGAGTGGTAGTTGCCCATGCCGTAGTCGACGATGGCAATCGAAGTCATAGGCTAGAGCACGCCTTTGGTCGAAGGCACCACGCCAGCAATCCGTGGATCGAGCTCGAGCGCCATACGTAGCGCGCGCCCAGTCGCTTTGAAAATTGTCTCGCACTGGTGATGCGCGTTGACACCGCGCAGGTTGTCGATGTGCATCGTCAGCAGAGCGTGGTTCACGAGTCCTTGGAAGAACTCGATCGTCAGATCAACATCAAAGTCACCCACGCGTGCGCGGGTGAACGGAACATGAAACTGCAACCCGGGGCGACCAGAGAAGTCGACGACCACGCGCGAGAGCGCTTCGTCAAGGGGCACATAGGCGTGACCGTAACGACGCATACCTGCCTTATCGCCAACAGCCTTCGCGATTGCTTGGCCAAGCGTGATCCCCACATCTTCCACGGTGTGGTGTGCATCAATGTGCAGATCACCTTCTGCATGAACGTCGAGATCGATCAACCCATGGCGCGCGATCTGGTCAAGCATGTGATCTAGAAAGGGCACGCCGGTATTGAGTTTCTGGCGGCCGGTGCCATCTAAGTTGATCGCCACGCGAATACGCGTTTCGTTTGTGTTGCGGGTAATTTCTGCAGTACGCATGTCGTGCACTCGTGTCATCGGACTAGATATTGTATGGCGGTCTGGGTCGTTTATGACTGATGTAGGCCTATTACTTATCTGTGAGTCGGAAACTAGCGCTTGCCGCGTGCGCAGATAGTCCCTCTCCCAAGGCGAGTTCATTGGCGATTTTGCCCAATGTTTGCGCCCCGGCGGCAGACACATGGATCAGGCTCGAACGCTTTTGAAAGTCGTAGACCCCCAAGGGCGAGGAAAATCGCGCGGTGCGTGACGTGGGCAACACATGGTTTGGTCCGGCACAATAGTCGCCGAGCGCTTCGGAGCTGTGCACCCCCATAAAAATGGCGCCAGCGTGGCGCAAATGGGGCAACCATTGCTCTGGCTGTTCGGTTGAGACCTCAAGGTGTTCGGGGGCGATACGGTTGCTGATCTCGCAAGCTTCGGCGAGGTCGCGCACATGAATCAGAGCGCCACGATCGCGCAGACTCGTGCGAATAATGTCAGCGCGTGGCATGGTGGGCAACAGACGCGCGATTGAAGCCTCAACGGCGTCAAGATAGTGCTCATCCGGGCAAAGCAAGATTGCCTGAGCCAGCTCGTCGTGTTCTGCCTGTGAAAACAGATCCATGGCGATCCAGTCGGCGGGCGTCTTGCCGTCACAAATAATTAAAATCTCACTTGGTCCAGCGATCATATCGATCCCGACCGTGCCAAACACGCGTCGTTTGGCGGCGGCCACGTAGGCATTGCCCGGCCCGACGATCTTGTCAACCGCAGGGACGGTCTCAGTGCCATAGGCCAGGGCGCCAACCGCTTGGGCGCCACCGATCGCAAAACAACGATCGACGCCGGCAATCGCAGCCGCAGCCAACACCATGGCGTTGCGCTGACCGTGCGGCGTGGGAGTGACCATAATGACCTCGGACACACCCGCTACTTTGGCGGGGATTGCATTCATGAGGACCGACGAGGGATAGGCGGCTTTGCCGCCTGGGACGTAGAGGCCGACGCGATCTAAATGCGTAATTTGTTGCCCCAGTTTGGTGCCGTCTTGCTCGACGTAAGACCAGCTCTCTTGGCGCTGGTGGTCGTGGTAGGCGCGCACGCGCGCCGCGGCAACCTCCAGCGCTTTTCTCTGGGGGGCAGGCAGGCTTGTAAGCGCTTGCTCCCACTCTTGCCTTGGTATTTCAAGGGCGGCAACGTTAGCCGCATTGACTTGGTCAAACTGATTGGTGAGTTCGAGCAGGGCGGCGTCCCCTTCGCGGCGCACGCGTTGTAGGATACGAGCCGTGACGGCTTCGATTGCATCGTCTTGCTCTGCATCAAAAGCCAGTAGTTTTTTGAGGGTGGCCTCAAAGTTCGGCGCCGATGATTTCAGCCTAGTGATCGTCAACATGGTTACTCGCGGCTCGCACGTTCGAAGGCATCAAGAAGGGGTTGCAATTGCGTGTGCCGAGTTTTTAGCGCTGCGCGGTTTACAACCAACCGGGATGAAATCGGCATGATGTCCTCAACAGCGACCAGATCGTTCGCCTTGAGAGTATTGCCGGTTGAAACAAGATCGACAATCGCGTCGGCTAAGCCGACGAGCGGGGCGAGCTCCATGGAGCCATAGAGCTTAATGAGGTCGACGTAGACCCCTTTGGCCGCGAAGTGCTCACGGGCCGCTTGCGTGTATTTTGTGGCGACACGCAAACGCGCGCCTTGATGCACGGCAGCGCTGTAATCAAAGCCTTTGCGCACGGCTACGGACAATCGGCACTTTGCAATGTTCAGATCGATCGGTTGGTACAGGCCGCCTGGGTGCTGGGCCGCGTGTTCGATGAGTACGTCTTTACCCGCAATGCCGAGGTCTGCTGCGCCGTACTCGACATAGGTCGGGACATCAGAGGCGCGTACGATAATTAAGCGCAAATTCGGATCGCTTGTCGCGATAATGAGTTTGCGGGATTGCTCGGGATTTTCGCTCACGCGAATGCCCGCCGCCTCCAGTAGAGGCAGGGTTTCTTCAAAAATGCGCCCTTTTGAGAGCGCCATCGTCAGTGGCCGATCGAGCGCTTGCGTGCTCATGAGGTTTCCTTCAGCTTGAAATTCGTTCGATGTTAGCGCCTAAGGCCCTAAGTTTGTGCTCCATACGCTCATACCCACGGTCCAAATGATAGATTCGCTCAACGAGCGTTTCACCTTCTGCTGCGAGTCCGGCGATCACCAGGCTGGCCGAAGCACGCAAATCTGTAGCCATCACCGTGGCGCCAGACAGTTTTTGTACACCACGAACGACCGCTGTGTGTCCGTCGATATCGATGTTTGCGCCAAGGCGCAAGAGCTCTTGGACGTGCATGTAGCGATTTTCAAAAATCGTCTCTGCGATGACCGAGGTGCCCTCAGCAATTGTATTGAGGGCCATGAGCTGGGCTTGCATGTCCGTGGCAAAGCCGGGGTATTCGTGGGTACGAAAGTCGACCGCGCGCGGCCGCTTATGCATAGAGGCCTGTATCCAGTCATCACCGCACGTGATATTCAGGCCCGCTTCGGTGAGCTTTGCAAGGGTGGCCCCCATTGTTTGGGGGGCGGCGTGGCGCAGAATGATGTCGCCCCCTGCAGCGCCCACTGCGCAAAGAAAGCTCCCGGCCTCAATACGATCTGCGATAACGGTATGGGTGGCCCCATGCAAGGCGTCGACCCCGTCGATCACAATGCGGTCGGTGCCATGCCCTTTGATACGGGCGCCCATTTTGATGAGTAGCTCGGCCAAGTCGACGACTTCGGGTTCACGCGCAGCGTTTTCCAAAACGGTTTGGCCTTGCGCCAGCACGGCTGCCATCATTAAGTTCTCGGTTCCGGTGACCGTGACCATGTCGGTCCGAATCACGGCACCTTGCAGCCGCTTGGCTTTTGCCACAACGAAACCATGCTCGATGCGGATATCTGCACCGAGTGCCGCCAAGCCCCGGATGTGCTGGTCGACGGGGCGCTGTCCGATCGCACAGCCGCCGGGCAAGCTCACGCGGGCTTCGCCAAAACGTGCGAGCAAGGGGCCGAGCACGAGGATCGACGCACGCATGGTCTTGACCAGTTCGTAGGGCGCTTCAAGTGCAGTAAGTTGATCAGCAGTGATGCTGACGGTGTTGCCGGCATCGCGATCGCAGCGTACGCCCATCTGACCAAGCAGCTTGAGCGTGGTTGAGATGTCGTTGAGGCGGGGGACGTTTGTCAGCGTGATGGTGTCTGCGGTGAGCAGGCCTGCACACAAAATTGGAAGCGCTGCGTTTTTCGCGCCCGAGACGTTGATCTCGCCCTTGAGCGGATTGCCGCCTGTAATGCGCAACTTATCCATTAGCGGTTTCCATTGAACTCTTCAGGGGTGAGTGTCTGCATGGAGAGTGCGTGGATCTCTTGCTTCATGCGGTCGCCCAGTGCGGCATACACAAGTTGGTGACGCGCAATCAGACGCTTGCCTGCAAACGCAGCACATACGATGACCGCCTCGAAATGGGCGCCGTCACCGGTTACTTCAATATGTTCGCAGTCCAGACCATCGGCGATATAAGTACGAATGTTTTCTGGGGTGGGCAGCATAGTAGTCAACGTCCTTTTAAGTTCTAAGTTTGTAGCCATTGCCCAGGAGTCTCAAGGCAAAGAGAGTCAGTACACCAAAGACGCCTGCGACAACAGCTAGGCTATGCCAGGGTGATACATCCGCCACCCCAAAAAAGCCGTACCGAAAGCCATCGATGGTGTAGAACAAGGGATTCCAGTGCGATACGTGTTGCCAAAAAACGGGTAAGGAGTGGATGGAATAAAAAACCCCAGATAGAAATGTAGCAGGCATGATCAAAAAGTTTTGAAAGGCCGCCAGCTGATCGAATTTTTCGGAAGTCAGCCCTGCAATCAGGCCAAGGATGGACATGATGCCGCAAGAAAGCACAGCAAACACAAGCATCCAGACCGGGTGCTTAACCGAGAGCGGGGCAAAGTAAAGCGACACAAGCCACACGCAGGCCCCAACCGCGATACCGCGCATGATACCCGCCAACACATAGGCACTAAAAAACTCGCGGTACGTAATGGGTGGCAGCAGCACAAAAACGAGGTTGCCCGTCACACGGCTTTGAATGAGCGAAGACGATGGATTTGCAAAGGCGTTTTGCAACATACTCATCATCATGAGGCCGGGAATAAGAAAAGCGGTGTAGGGCACACTGCCATACACTTGGACGCGATCTTGCAACACTTGAGCGAAGATCACCAGATACAGTACCGCTGTGATGACGGGTGCAGCAATTGTCTGAAAACCAACTTTCCAAAAACGCAGTAATTCCTTGCCCAGCAGCGTTGGAAATCCTGAGCCTGCGCCAGCGCGCACGGCAAGAACGGGAGGGGTCACGCGAGCACCTCAGTTGTATTTTCGTCATCGGCATTCATGATCTGCACGAAAGCTTGTTCCAGATTTCCGCCGGCACGCGCGAGCAGAGTCTGCGTTGTGTCGAGTGCAACCAGTTTGCCGCGCTTGAGCATGGCGATACGACCACAGAGCGCTTGGGCTTCTTCAAGGTAATGCGTCGTCAATAGAATGGTGTGGCCGTCCCGATTTAGTCGAGAAATAAATTCCCATAAACTTCGACGCAGATCTACGTCTACACCAGCAGTGGGCTCATCCAAAATAATGACAGGCGGACGATGGACTAAGGCTTGCGCGACTAGCACGCGGCGTTTCATCCCGCCCGATAGCGCACGCATGTTTTCATCGGCCTTGTCGGTGAGACCTAGGTTAGCCAAGATTTCATCGATCCAGTCGTCATTGCGGCGAAAGCCAAAATAACCAGATTGAATGCGTAGCGTTTCACGCACGGTAAAAAACGGATCGTAGACGAGTTCTTGTGGCACGACTCCAAGGGAGCGCCGGGCAGCTTGGTAATCCGTGACGACATCATGCCCGCAGATGCTCGCGCGACCACTGGTGGGCCGACTTAATCCAGCTAGAACCGAAATGAGGGTGGTTTTGCCCGCGCCGTTGGGCCCAAGCAGTGCAAAAAACTCTCCGTGATCGACGGTGAATGAAACATCGGTGAGGGCCTGAAACCCAGGACCAGTCGGCGGCATAAACAAGCCGCGCCAGCCCGTTGCACGCGGCGCATAGGTTTTTGAAACGTGGTCGAGAGAAACAGCATGCATAAATTGTTATTGAGCTCGTTTGTTAAGTGCCGCGATCAGACCATCGATACCACTTTTACTGATTTCTTGAGTAAATTGGTTCCGATAGTTTTCGATGAGCCAGATGTTTTCAACGTTCAGATCATAAATTTTCCAACCATCGTTTGTTTTTTCAAGTCGATAGTCCAGCGCGATCGGTTGGGTATTGCTGCTTTGCATGACCTGAGATTTCACCACTACATCGGCAGCCGCAGCATCGCCACGAAACGCAAGCGTTTTCATTGCGGTGCCTGCATCGACGCGTGTAAATGCGCCACTATAGGTGCGCGAGAGCGTACCTCGGAATGCGTTAACAAGCGCCGCTTTTTGTTCGGGCGTGGCATCCCGCCAGTTGCGCCCAGCTGCGAGACGCGTCGTTTTTTCAAAATTAACGTAGGGCAGTATCAGCTCATCGACGATTTGATTGATACGAGCGATGTCCCCGGCCTTTACCGCAGCATCTGCCTTAAGTGCCGCGAGAACTTGATCGGCCACTTGCTGTACAAACTCGTTCGGAGCCCCCATCGCATTTGGCTTGGTTTGGGCGTGCGCAGGAGCGCCAACGAGCAGACCAATCAAGAGAGTGATGTAGGCAGAGAGGCGCAAAAAAAAGAGAGTCATGATTGTCGTACCTTGCTATTTTTTATCAGTTGTTTCTGTTTCGACGTCTTCGTAGTTAGGTAGAGCTTCAGCGTCTGCACCCGGACCACGAACCTGTGCGCTCCGACGCTTCAGATAGGCGTCACGAATGAAGCTGTAGCGATCGATTGCGGTGCGGTCAATCACATTGGAAATATCGAGGAGCGCCTCACGTCTGATGACGGCCTCTAATCCATAGAGGGAGTTTCTGAGGTCGATGTTGCTCACGGTTGAGCCCCAGCCGACTTGGTTGACATAGAGGTCAACAATTTTTCCCGAGCCATCTCGTAGCGTCGATGCGCCAATAATTGGCAGCACGACATAGGGCCCAGAGCCGACACCCCAAACACCGAGTGTGACACCAAAATCATTTGGGATGCGCTGCGCACCGCGTGCGCTCGCCAGATCAAGACAGCCCCCGAGGCCCGCGGTGGTGTTCAGCAGAACGCGGCCCATGGTGTTGAGTGCGTCAACTTGGCGACCTTGTATGGCGCTATTAAACATCGACCACACATCGCCAATGTTCAGAAAAATATTGTAGATACAGGTGCGAATAGGCTGGGGTGTAATAAACGCATAGGCTTCGGCGACAGGCTTGAAAACAGCACGATCAATAGTTTCATTGAACTCAAACATGGCGCGATTGGAGGCTTCGAGCGGATCGTTGACGTTTGCTGACCCGCCTGGTTGCGTCGTAACACATCCCGTCAGGGTACACAGAGTAAAGACGCTTAACCAACGGAGTAAAGATGTTCTGTTCATAGGATCAAGTTGTTACTTTGCCGTAGGTGGCGTGGTGGCTTGGGGGCTGCCTTGCTTCTCGGCCTGCCCATATAAAAACTGACTAATGAGGCTTTCTAGGACGATGGCGCTTTGAGTGAGCTTGATCGTAGCGCCCGCAGCTAATGCGGCATCATCGCCACCAGGCTCAAGGCCGATGTATTGCTCGCCAAGAAGGCCCGAAGTTAGGATCTTTGCGGAGGAGTCCAGTGGAAACTGATAGGATTTTTGCATCTGTAAGGTGACGACCGCTTGAAAAGTCTTCTCGTCGAGTGTGATTGACGCGACGCGTCCCACTACAACGCCAGCGCTTTTGACAGGCGCTCGCACCTTCAGGCCGCCGATATTATCAAACTTTGCGGTGAGCGAATAAGTGGGTGCGAAGGAAAAGCTACTGAGGTTACCTGCACGCAGCGCGAGGAAGGTCAAGGCGATTGCCCCGAGCAACACGAAGAGCCCTACCCACCAATCTGTT
>JBILHV010000354.1:0-2714 GCA_044350305.1 Burkholderiaceae bacterium | reverse complement strand
TCAAGCATCTTCCCCTCCCGAAAGGGGCAGCGCTTGCTGCGGTAGGGGGCTATGGTCGCGGCGAGCTGTATCCTTTCTCAGATGTTGATTTACTTATTTTGCTCCCTGAGGAGCCTAGCGAGAGCGATGAAGCCACACTGAGCGCGTTAGTCGCAGCGATGTGGGATATTGGACTTGAACCAGGCTGCAGCGTCCGTACAGTCGACCAATGTATTACGGAAGCACGTGGCGACATCACAGTGGAAACATCCCTACTTGAAACCCGATGGATTTCGGGCAGTCGCACGTTAACCCAGGCTCTGCATCTGCGCATGACTGAGCACCTCGATGCGCGCGTATTTTTTCATGGCAAGCGTGCCGAGATGCAACAACGCCACGCGCGCTACCAAGACACCCCCTACTCCTTAGAACCAAACTGTAAAGAATCGCCAGGCGGGCTGCGGGATCTACAAGTCATCATGTGGATGGCTCGGGCAGCAGGGTTTGGCACCAGCTGGCAACAGATCGCAGGGGCAGGCTTGCTTACCACCGCGGAAGCCCGAGACTTAAGACGCGCCGAACAGGCCTTCAAACGTGTCCGCATTGAGGTACACCTGCTCGCCAAACGCCGTGAAGACCGCCTGCTGTTTGACTTGCAACATGGCCTAGCGCAGGCCTACGGCATTGAGGCCACCACGACGCGACGCGCGAGCGAAATGTTGATGCAACGATACTACTGGGCTGCTCGATTGGTGACACAGCTCAATACGCTACTCGTTCAAAACATCGAAGAAAATCTTTTTCCTCAGAACAAGAATGAAGTTAAACCAATCAATAACTTCTATGTCGCGCACCGCAACCGCTTAGACATTATTGACAACGATGTATTCGAACAGCATCCAGAGCAGCTCTTAGGCGTCTTCTTAGTGATGCAACAGCACCCGGACTTAACCGAACTCTCGGGCAAAGCACTCCGTGCCATCTGGCATGCACGCCATCGCATTGATGCAGCGTTTCGCCGATCCAAAACAAACCGCGCATTGTTTTTGCAAATATTGCAACAACCTCACGGCATCGTGCATGCTATGAGGCGCATGACGATGTTAAACATTCTGCCGCGATACCTCCCGGTGTTTCGGCTTGTGGTCGGTCAAATGCAACATGACCTGTTTCATGTGTACACGGTTGACCAACACACCTTAGCGGTGTTGCGCAACCTGCGTCGCTTCACGATGCCAGAACACGCGCAAGAGTACCCGCTCGCCAGTCGACTGACCGCCAGCTTTGATCGTCACTGGTTGCTTTATGTAGCGGCGTTGTTTCACGATATTGCCAAAGGACGAGGCGGCGATCACTCCACATTGGGGGCCGAAGAGGTCAAGCGGTTCGCTCGGGACCATGATTTATCCAAAGAAGATACGCGTCTCGTCGTATTTTTGGTGCGGCATCACCTGTTGATGTCCCAAGTCGCACAAAAGAAAGACTTGTCAGACCCGGATGTCATCAAAGAGTTTGCTGCGACGGTCGAAACACCTCGGCAGTTAACGGCGCTGTATTTGCTGACGGTCGCAGACATCCGCGGTACCAGCCCCAAAGTATGGAACGCCTGGAAGGGTAAGCTGCTCGAAGATCTGTATAACCAGACCCGCGTCACCTTCAGCGGCACGATCGACGACGCAAACTCGATACTGCGCCAACGCATGGAGGAGGCTGCCGGCCTCATTCGACTCGCCGGCTTACGTGACGAGACCCGAGAAGCCTTTTGGAAGCAACTTGATGTCGCCTATTTTTTACGGCATGAAGCTAGCGAAATCGCATGGCACACACGCCACCTCTATCACCGCGTAGACACTACGCACACCATCGTGAAAGCCCGCCCCACTGACGGTGCCGAAGGGATTCAGGTGCTGGTGTACACAAAAGATGTTGCTGACCTCTTCGCTCGGATTTGCAGCTATTTTGCTCACCGCTTGATTAGCATTCAAGACGCGCGAATCCACACTACACGCGATGCGTATGCGCTGGACAGTTTTGTCGTGTTGCCGAGCGAAACAAATGAAGATCTGCGTACGATCGCAGCACTCATCGAACACGAACTCACACAGCATCTGGATGCACCCCAGGATACGAGGCGCTCCTCTGATGTGTTTGGCTTGCGGGGCTCTCGTCTTTCTAAAGCCTTCCCCTTCCCTCCAATTGTCGAACTTCGCCCTGACGAGCGCAGTCAAAGCTGGCGCCTGGATGTGATCGCAAGCGATCGTCCTGGCCTTCTGGGCGATCTTGCACAAGTATTCGTGTCGTATGCAATCAACTTACAGACTGCCAAGGTGATGACTCTCGGGGATCGTATTGAAGATGTCTTCGTCATCAGCGGCGAGGCGCTCGCGCAACCGCGCACACAAAGACAGTTCGAACGAGCTGTGCTTGAGGTGCTGGGCGTGGAGCAAAAGAATGCAGCCTGACCAACGTATCCAACTCTACATCGGCGCTGTCAGCTTATTGGCGGTAATGATTGCACTGGTCTCGCAGCACGTCTATGACATGCAACCTTGCGCCTGGTGCGTGACGCAGCGCATGTTGTACATCGTGATTGCGGTGATAGGTTTTTGGGGCTCACGTGGGCAAGCAACACGTACAAAGCTTACAGTGTGGTACGCCTTGATCGTTTCTGTTGCGCTCGCTGGCGTCACCGCCGCCGTATATCAGGCACAAGTCGCTTCACACAGCTTGTCTTG
>JBILHV010000353.1:0-2717 GCA_044350305.1 Burkholderiaceae bacterium | reverse complement strand
ATCTCTTTGAGACCAACTCAAGCGCCGCGACCGCTACGGAAACAGTTTCTACACCTATGCCATCGCCTGGCAACACAATAATCTTCATGAACAATCTCTCTTTTAAGTGAATACTGCCTGTATAGCAAAGATACGCACTCTTGCCAACACGTTCAACCAAATTTCAACTGATCCGATTCGCCGATCAACTGACGCATCTGGCGCTCAAGCGCTTCGCGCGTCTCAATCCCGGATTGCTTAGCCCCGTCCAGATAAAACCGCCAGAACAAACTAGTCGTCTCGCTCACACACGCCCAAATCTGTGCATTGGAGGTGTCTGTGACCGGCACATCGCGGCTAAAGTTTTGTGCTCCGACAACTTCTCCGGTAAAACTCATATGGTCTGCCCTATCAATCTTGAGCTGGATTTTTTCTCCGACAGGCAGATGTTCATACACGAGCTCGCGCTGCGCAAGACTCACGCCCAAGCGAACTGATTCCCCATTTTTTTTAAAGGTCACATATTGATCATGAGTGCCTGTGATGCAAAAAAAAGGAATATCTATTGATTTAAGCGACTGCGCGCGCTCGGCCGAGATAGCAGTCGGCGACAGAGCAATCACCGCACGCACACGCGCGTCTCGCAGTGACTGCGCACCACTCGCTTGCCCGGCAATCGACTGCGCCGTTAAGGCACCAAAAGAATGTCCCGCCAACCCAACCCGAGACGCGTCAATGCGCGACGCAAACGCAGCCGCCCCTAGGCAATAGTCGATCGCAAAGCGACAATCCGCAACCCGCAGCCCGTATTGGGGTCCAGCGATTGCTTCGTTAATCATTGTCTTGAAGGTCTTGCCTGCTGTAACAGTCCAAATCGAATCATCGGTGACCGGGTGCGCGAGGGTGACGACAGCAAATCCCGCCCGCCTCCACGCCTCACACCACGCCGCACCGTTTGACACACCACTTCCCAAGCCAGGAGAGTACACAATCAACCCCACTTGCCCAGTGCCCTCGGGCAAGCGGACACGCAACTTCAGGCGTCGCTTAGTCTTAGGGTCTGTCAGCAGCAAGAGATCTGGATCAATACTCGTCGGACCTGTCGCCGGGGCTGGGACCTGGCCTTGCGCAGGCGCACTCAACGCTGCTGCACAGACGGTCCAAGCCAGACCGCCAAGTAGCCGTCGACGCCAGGGATCAATGGCCGCCAATATTTTTGCCTCACGCAGGCCGAAACGCATCACATCGTAATGGTTTTGAACTCGCCAGGCAGCACGACTTCAAGCACTTCAAAGTCTTCCGAGTGTTCGATTTCGCGATGACGAATATGAGGAGGCTGATGCACGCAGGTACCCGCAACGAGCTTATGCTGACCGTGCCCTTCATACTCAAAAATCGCCCAACCCTTCAAGACGTAGACAAATTGAAAATTCAGCTCGTGTCGATGCCACTCACCTGTCGCATTACTACCCTTGCTTGCGCGAATGACATGCATCACAGCCTTGCCATCGGTGGCGTCAAAAATTCCTAGGTCGCGGTAATCAAAATACTCACGCAAGCCGTCATGTGCAAATGGTTTGTCCTTCGCGTGCTGGATGCTGAATTTCATGTTGGTCTCCAAGTTAAAAAGATACGCCTGCTTCGCGCCCTACACGCTGCAAGTCTTCAAGTGTGTCCTGCGGCAAGATCAGTCCCTTCGCCCGGTTCTCGAGGTCGGCCAACCGCTCCATCTCGCCCGGATAATAAACCTGCTTGTGCCCCACAGCGAGCGGTACGTCCTTGAGCGAACGTATATACGTATCGATTCGCTGATGAAACTCTGCGATCGGCATGAACGCGGCAACGTTTAAGGCCATCATGAAATGGCCCGCGCCACTGCGATTAACCGGATCGTAGGGGCCATGCACCGTATCCAGAAATTGACTGCCAGACAAAACACCCGACAACAAATCAACCATGGTGCCCATCACATAACCTTTGTGACCCGCCATTGGCAAAATAAAACCCGCAAGGGCTTCCTGCGGGTCTGTGGTCGGACGGCCCTGTGCATCGACTGCCCAATGATCTGGAATGGACTCGCGGCGCTTATTGGCCAAATAGATTTTTCCACGCGCGACGCCCGAGTTCGCCATATCCATCACCACCGGACCGTAGGGACCTCCTGGTACAGCTATCGACCACGGATTGGTACCGATCTTCTTTTTTAAGCCGCCCCACGGAGCCATATTCGGCCCCGCATTGCTCATCAGCATCATGATGCAGTTTTGCTCTGCTGCGATACGTGTGTAATACATACAGGTACCAAAATGATTGGAGTTGCGAATCGAAACCACCCCAACACCATGATTTCGAGCGCGCTTAACCGCTTCATCTACCGCGCGTCGCGTCACCACTTGCCCAACCCCATCATGCCCATCCATCACAGCGATCGCGCCGGCATCGACCTCTAGCGTCGTGTGCGTGACGGCTTTCATCGCACCCGAGCACAAGCGTGCGTAATACCAGCCTAAACGAAGCATGCCGTGCGACTGGTGGCCCCACAAATCGGCTTGCACAAGCGTGTCTGCCGCGAGTTGCGCCTCCACCTCAGGTACGCCTGCGCTACGATAGACCCTGGCTGCAAACGTACGCAGAACGTCAGGGGCGATCGGTTGACCCGATGCTGGGTTAATCGTTGCATTCATTTCATCAGCGCGCCATAGACCAAGGTCTTATACAGCATTCGGCTATGCGTCTTG
>JBILHV010000352.1:0-2721 GCA_044350305.1 Burkholderiaceae bacterium | reverse complement strand
TCGCTACCTTGTGGAACGCTCTCGTGCGGCAAGTTAGGTATTGCCATCAACATGTCAGAGAGCTGCGATTGGATGTCTGCGAGATCTAGCTCTAGGGCCTTGAGCTTCGCAGGAAGGGCCTGCGACTCCGCAAGCACTGCCGACGCATCTTCCCCCCGCGACTTCAACGCACCAATTTGTTTGGCTAACGCATTGCGCTGCGCTTGCAAGTTTTCAGTTTCAGTTTGTACTGATTTACGACGCGACTCGAGCCCGTTGAACTGATCCATCGGGAAGGCAAAGCCTCTGGAGGACAACCGACGAACAACGGCATCCAAATCTTTACGCAACAAGGCAGGGTCAAGCATGATGTGTAGGCAGCAAAGGCTAATGAAGCCAGTATTGTAAACGGCGCAGCAACCAGGCGACTAACGCCAAGCAAGCCACACTTGACACCCAAATCACGAGAAACCAGAGCCATCGCTTCATCTGAATCTAATGGTAGTGATGCTTTGCTTGAACCTTACCGCGAAAAACCCAATAGGCGTATGCGGTATAGAGCAAAATAATGGGAATCAATACCATTGCACCCACCAGCAGGAACCACAAACTGTTATCAGGCGCAGCAGCCTGCCAGAGTGTTAGCGAGGGCGGTACGATATAAGGAAAGAAGCTAATCAGTAACCCGATATAAGACAAGACAAACAGCCCTTGGGCAGCCAAAAAAGGCATCAAACCAGATTTGTCCGCCAACCCTTTAAACAGAGCGTACGCACACACCAACACCAACAAGGGCACGGGCGCAACAAAGGCAATCGCCGGCCAAGCGAACCACTTTTGCATGAAATGTTCATGCATGAAAGGCGTCAGCAAGCTCACTAAACCAATCAGGCCCAAGAGCGTCAAGCCCAAACCAAACGCTGCTTTCCTGGCGATGCGCTCGATCTCACCCTCTGTTTTCAACACCAACCACGTTGCACCTAATAATGCGTAACCTACGAGCAATGCGAAGCCAGTCAGCAAACTAAATGGCGTCAACCAGTCCCACCAACCGCCGGCATAAGCACGGTTCGCAACAGGAATCCCCTGCACGAGCGCCCCGAGCGCCACGCCCTGAGCGAACGTTGCCACGGCAGATCCACCCGCGAAGGCCCAGTCCCAGAGATATTTCCGGTTGTGGCTCTTCCATCTAAACTCAAATGCAACCCCGCGAAAAACGAGCGCAAGCAACATGGTGATGATGGGCGCATACAAGGCTGGCATGATGACGGCGTAAGCGAGCGGAAAAACTGCGAATAGCCCGCCTCCACCCAATACTAGCCAGGTTTCATTACCATCCCAGACTGGTGCGACGGTATTCATCATCTGATCACGATGCTCCTCGGTGCGTCCCCAGGGAAACAAGATTCCAATGCCGAGGTCAAAACCATCCAAAACAATATAAGCCAATACCGCAAAAGCGATTAAACCAGCCCAAATCAAGGGCAGATCGATCGTCATGTTTGACCTCCCGTGCCCGGTTGTCCAACCACACCCGTACGCGCACCCGCCAGCCCGGCCGCACGCATCGGCTCCTGAACGGATAACGCTGGGTCTGATACGGAGGGCGGATGCGCCATTTGCCGAAGAATGTAATAGACGCCCGCGCCAAACACAAAGAAATAGACCACGACAAATGCCAATAAGGAAAATGCTATCGCCGTCGCATCGATAGGAGACGCGGAGTCGGCCGTACGCATTAAGTTATAGACGGTGTAGGGTTGACGCCCAACTTCGGTAACCGTCCAGCCTGCGAGCACCGCAATAAAGCCTGAAGGCCCCATCCACATGGCTGCACGGTGCATCAGTGGCGTGCTGTACAGTCGGCCCTTATAGCGTAGCCACAAGCTCCAAAGACCAAGCAGACACATCAGTGATCCGATACCAACCATGACACGGAACGCGTAGAACACAATACCCATCGGGGGCTGTTCATCGACGGGCCAGGTGTTCATTCCCTGGATCTCGCCATCCAGGGTGTGGGTCAAAATCAAACTACCCAAGTAGGGAATCTGCACCACATAATCCATACGTTTCTCTTTTGCATTGGGCACGCCAAACAAAATGAGCGGCGCGCCTTTGACCGTTTCGTAGTGTCCCTCGATTGCCGCTATTTTGCGAGGCTGATGCTCGAGCGTATTGAGCCCATGCGCATCACCCGCTGCGATTTGCATGGGCGCCACGATCGCCGCCATCCAAAGAGCCATGGAGAACATCACTGCAGTCGCAGAGCCCTTCACACACTCATTTTTATTGCGCAATAAATGATAGGCCGCAACCCCACCCACGACAAAAGCAGTCGTCAGATATGCGGCCAACAACATATGCACCAAGCGATACGGGAAGGAAGGATTAAAAATAACCGCCCACCAATCCACCACCACAAACTGACCGACATCATTCATCGCATAGCCCGCGGGCGTTTGCATCCAGCTATTGACCGACAGAATCCAAAAGGCAGACATGAAGGTGCCGAGCGCAACCATTGCTGTCGCAAAGCAATGCAGCTTCGGGCCCACGCGCTCACGCCCAAACAGCATCACACCAAGAAAGCCCGCCTCCAGAAAAAAGGCCGACATCACTTCGTAACCCATCAACGGCCCGAGCACTGGGCCTGTCTTATCAGCAAACACGCTCCAGTTTGTTCCGAACTCGTAGCTCATCACGATTCCAGAGACTACTCCCATACCGAAGGCGATGGCG
>JBILHV010000351.1:0-2723 GCA_044350305.1 Burkholderiaceae bacterium | reverse complement strand
GGACGTCAAACAACGACTTTGCGACGACTTGGCGAAGTTTCCTGGGGCCGTGAGTTGGCTGGCGAGCAGCCAAGCTCGCCCGGTGGGTCTGCTCAACGCGATGCCCGGGTATTCAACGTTCAAGGCGCGGCCGCTCATGAATGTGCATGATATCGCGGTGGATCCTGCCTTTAGAGGTCAGGGTGTTGGTCAAGCGCTATTGGGAGCCTTGGAGGAGTATGCTCGGGAGAAGGGTTGTTGCAAATTGACGCTCGAAGTATTGAGCGGCAACCAGGTAGCCCAGGCTTCTTACACCAGATTTGGGTTTGCGCAATATGAGTTAAGCGCACTAACCGGACAAGCCCTGTTTATGCAAAAATGGCTGTGATTACCGTTTACTACGATGGTTCGTGTCCTCTTTGCCGTAAGGAAATTGCTTTTTATCAGCGCGCTAAGGGGGCCGATGGCATTCATTGGACGGATGTCAGCGCGGCCGGAACCCTCTCTCTTGCAGACGGTTTAACCTGCGAGGCTGCGATGGCACGATTTCATGTGCGGGGCTCGGACGATCAGTTATACAGTGGAGCACAGGCTTTTGTTAAGCTTTGGCTTGCGTTACCGGCTTGGCGTTGGCTTGGCCTGTGCTGCACGAATAGACCGACGTTGTGGTGCATGGAGCGGTTGTATGTGGGATTTTTAAAGATCCGACCTGCCATCCAACGCAGATTTAGATAGTTCGTTGTATCAGTGATGTATTCAGACAGCATTATTTCAAGCGTAAAGAACCAACTACATGAATCCGACTGATCAGGACAAAGGCACACCAATATCGGTGGTCATTCGTAACCGCCTTAAAGACGCGCGGAAGCGATTTCATGCCAACGATAATATTTCAGCCTACATAGAGCCGGGCGAACTAGGTCAATTGCTCGATGAGGTCGAGCAAAAAATGAAAGGTGTCCTTGAGAGCCTAGTGATTGACACGGTCTCAGATCACAACACAAACGATACCGCCAGGCGGGTCGCAAAAATGTATGTACAAGAAGTGTTTGGTGGGCGCTATGCCACGCAGCCTAAGATCACAGAGTTTCCAAATGTGGAGCATCTGAACGAACTCATGATTGTGGGTCCGATTACCGTGCGTAGTTCGTGTAGTCATCACTTTTGTCCTGTGATTGGAAAGGTCTGGATTGGCGTGATGCCCAATGAGCACACGAGCGTGATCGGCTTGTCCAAATATGCACGATTAGCGGAATGGATCATGAGTCGTCCTCAGATTCAAGAAGAGGCTGTGGTGCAGTTGGCCGATTTGATACAAGAAAAAACACAACCAGATGGTCTTGCTGTTGTGATGAATGCCACGCACTATTGCATGTCCTGGCGTGGCGTGAAGGATGCCGACAGCAGGATGATTAACTCGGTCATGCGGGGTGTGTTTCTGAAGGACGCTAATTTGCGTCGAGAATTTTTGTCGTTGATGCCAAGAGAGAGCTAATTATGCTGGTACGTCTGTTGTATGTAAGTCGTGCAGTCGATCCCGAAGACGCGAAAGCGATACAGTCGATTCTCGATTCGGCGCGTGAGCACAATCTTGGCAATGGCATCACAGGCATCCTGTGCTACGGGGGCGGTATCTATTTGCAGGCGATTGAGGGTGGACGGCTTCAGGTCAATGCGCTGTATGGCCACATTGTTCGCGACGATAGACACAAAGACGTTGCGTTGCTGCACTATGAAGAAATCACAGAGCGTCGTTTTAGTGGTTGGACGATGGGCCAGGTCAATCTTGCTAAGCTCAATACGTCTATCGTGCTAAAGTATTCCGAAACGCCTGAACTCGATCCGTACTCCGTGTCTGGCGCAGTCTCCCTTGCGTTACTCGAAGAGCTGATGCTCACCGCTTCAATTATTGGTCGGGCGTGATAACAATGACAAAAGATCATTCGCTAGCGGTGCGGTTGTTGTTAAACGTTGGTCACGGGCTCGACCATATGTTTTTACTCATCTTTGCTGCGGCCGTTGGTGTGATGGCGCATGACTTTGGGTTTTCAACCTGGGAAGATTTGATGCCCTACGGCGTGGGTGCCTTTGTGCTCTTTGGGTTGGGGTCGATTCCCTCCGGTCGCTTAGGCGATTTATGGGGTCGACGTAGAATGATGATCATTTTCTTTGTCGGCATTGGCGTGGCAACGCTGCTGGCCGCCTTGGCGCAGAGTGCTTGGCAAATGGCGATCGCGCTGACGCTGGTGGGAGCGTTCGCCTCCATCTATCATCCCGTCGGCATACCATTTTTGGTGCAGAAATCTCTTAATCCGGGTTATGCGATCGGTGTAAACGGGCTAGCGGGTAACTTGGGCGTCGCGCTGGCTGCGATGCTTACAGGATTCTTGATCAAGTGGATTGGCTGGCGCGCGGCCTTTGCGGTACCTGCTTTGTTTTCAATAGGCTGTGGCATCTGGTTTGCCTTGATTTGCCCGCCAGAAGTCGAAGCGCCCGCCAAGCGCAAGAGCGGCCCAAAGGTCGCATTGTCACGGGCCATGGTGGCGCGTGTCTTGGCAGTAATGACGGTCTCTGCCGCGAGCGGAAGTGTCATTTTTAACTTCACCACCAATGGCAACGGACAATTGTTTGCAGAACGCTTCCAAGGGGTGCTTGAGGATCCAGCCATACTGGGTATTCTTCTGGCAATTGTTTATACAGTCGCCTCTATCATGCAAGTCGTTGTTGGCAAACTCTTAGATAAA
>JBILHV010000350.1:0-2725 GCA_044350305.1 Burkholderiaceae bacterium | reverse complement strand
GTGTCATGGGCTTGCAAGGCGTCGAGATGATCTTGATTGGTTACAACACTCCCGTCCATAACCCCCCTGCCCCTGAGCATGACAACTTGTCCCACTTTCATAATGAACTCGTCATGCAGGCGGGCGCATATCAAAACGGCACCTGGGTCATCGGCGTTGGCAAAGGCGGACGCGAAGAAGGCGTCGACCAAATTGGCAACTCAATTATTGTCGCTCCTTCAGGAGAAATCGTTGGCGCCTGCAGCACGCTAGGAGACGAACTCGCCATTGCGCGTTGCGATCTTGACTTGACGCTTTCTTATAAAAACTCAGTATTTAACTTCGCTAAGCATCGTGAGCCTCATGCCTATGGGATGATTGTCGAACGAAAAGGCGCGATCATTAGTGTTTAGTCCGCAAACTTTACTCGAACGCGCTCATCTGCGCGTCATCGAGCGCAATTGGCTCTCAGCCAATCAGATCGTTTTTTATGACTCTGAACAAGAGGCCAGCGTTGTCGATACCGGGTACATCAAACACCAAGAGATGACCTTGGCGTTAGTCCGTGAAGCCTTGGGTGGACGCAAGTTAACGCGGATTTTGAATACGCATCTACACGCCGATCATTGCGGCGGTAACGCGTTATTAATCAAGACCTATGGCGCAGACCTGCTGTTGCCGAGCGCATCTTTTGATGCGGCGAAACAATGGATCCCGCTTGCTGCTGACTTTGCCTCGGTCGCCCAGCGCTGTGAGCGCTTTACACCTACCGCGACACTGCAGCCTGGATTCTCGATTTCACTAGGCACACGTCGCTGGGAAATCCATGCTGCACCTGGACATGACCCAAGCTCAATCATCCTCTTCGAACCGCTTGAAAAAATCCTGATTTCTGCCGATGCACTTTGGGAAAACGGCTTTGGCATTATCTTTCCAGAACTTGACGGGCAAAGTGGATTTTCTGAGCAACAAGCTATTTTAGATCTCATTGAACAACTCGCGCCCCGTGTCGTGATCCCTGGGCATGGGAAGATATTTACCGATACCGAAGTCGCGATCGGACGAGCCCGCATCCGCCTTGCTGCGCTGCGTGCTGAACCGCTTAAACACGCGCGTCACAGCCTGAAGGCGTTAATACAATTTTTAATGCTAGAGCTCGAGTCGACTACACGCGAGGCCTTAGCGCTTCGCCTTCACGATGCCAAACTTATTGGCAACATCTGTGCGTTGAGCCAGATGCCACAATCGCAAGCGATCGACTGGGCGATAGATAGCCTGATTGCTGGCGGACACTTAACTGAACTTGATAATCGTATTGTGCTGGCCTAGAGAACCAGCGCGTTGCAAAACATCTCAGCTGTAGTCTCGGGCGTCGTCAATAAGCTTTCCGTCTTCGGGCAGTGCGCCAGGCATGACGAACTGAATCTCAGCACGCAAGCGTGTCACTTCACGCACAACCTCTGCCACCTGCAGCGCAAGGTCCGCTGAAGATGCGCCTGGGACGAGCTCGCAGCGTACCGCCATCTTGTCCTCGCCAATTCGACCGGTCAGGACAAGACGGGCCTTTTTGATCTCCGAAAAGCGACTCGTAATTTGAGCGACCTGCCCTGGATGCACAAACATCCCTCGTACCTTTGTCGTTTGGTCGGCTCGTCCCAACCATCCTTTGATTCTTAGATTAGTGCGACCACACGCAGCAGGCATGCTCAACGAGTCAGGGTGAAAAGCGGATAGATCACCCGTTGCAAAACGAATCATCGGATACTCTTTAGCGAAATGCGTCACCACTACCTCTCCGGTCTCACCGAAAGGCATCGGCGTTGAACCACCGGGCTCGACAATTTCAACAATAACCTCTTCATCCACGATCAGACCCTCGGCCGGGACTGAGCCCTCATACGCGATCACACCGAGATCGGCCGTCGCATACGCCTGGCTCACCTTCACCTGATGCTGGGCAAACCACCCGCGCAGCGAAGGGGTGAGAGCTTCGCCTGAGACTAACGCCTTTGTCACGATGGCATTTGGTGAGCCTTGCTCTAAGCATTTCTCAATCAGTATTTTAAGAAACGAGGGTGTCCCGACATAACCGTTTGGCTTGATCTGTAACATCGCCTGCACTTGCTGTTCAGTTTGTCCGACACCACCGGGAAACACCGTACATCCAATTTCGTGAAGACCGCCCTCTAGGATCCACGCACCTGGGGTACCGTGATAAGAGAAACCGTTATGCACGATATCGCCCGATTCAAAGCCTGCGGCACGCAAGGCTCGGGCTGAACGAAAGTAGTCTGTCTGCAGGCCTTGTGGCTCATAAATCGGTCCGGGTGATTGGAAAATCCGGCGAATTTGGTCAACCGATACGGCTAGCAGTCCACCAAGCGGCGGACTGGCTGTTTGAATTTTAAGCAGATCAGTTTTTCGAAGAACAGGAAGCGCCGAAAGCGCCTGCAAACTGTCCACGTGGTTGACTTGAATCGCTGCGAGTGACGCAGCGTAGTAGGGTGCATTTTTTTTAGCGTGCGTCAATGCACCTTGTAAAGCGAGTACCAAATCGGCATCGCGTTGCTTGGGTGAGCGCAGCTCTAATGGCGTGAGGGTCGTATTCAAGCAAGTCAACCTTACATTCAAATTTAGCGAGATAATTTATGCGAGCCAACGCTTTCGGCGTTTATAGCTCTTTACTTCCTTAAATGATTTGCGCTGTCCGCCGCCCATCCCTAAATAGAACTCCTTAACATCTTCG
>JBILHV010000349.1:0-2736 GCA_044350305.1 Burkholderiaceae bacterium | reverse complement strand
CGCGCCTCTTCCCGCAAAATACGTACGCCTAACGAATGAAACGTACTAATCGTTAAACCTTTGGCTAAAGATGGATCGACCAATAGCTTGACGCGATCCTCCATTTCACGGGCAGCTTTGTTCGTGAAGGTCAGTGCGACAACATTACGTCCGGCGTAGCCACACTCGCGCAATAAATAGGCGATTTTTTGCGTAATCACACGCGTCTTGCCTGATCCGGCTCCCGCGAGGACAAGACAAGGGCCATCCAGATACAAGACGCCCTCGCGTTGCGATGGATTCAGGCCGGTCGTTTCAAATTTTGACATCGGGATAAACTAAATTTCCAGCGGGTCTACTTCGAGTTGCCAATTGATGCGTCGCGTATCGGGATCTTGATTCAGTGCGAGCATCCAATGTCGAAGCAACTGTTGCATGGACGGGCGGTGCGTGCTCTCGACAAGTAATTGTGCGCGACACATGTTATCGACACGCACGATACGTAACGGTACCGGATCATACAAGGTGATCAGCTCAGCGCTGCCCAACTGCGACGACAACGTCATGGCGATATCTCGCGCAGCACTTAGGAAGTCTAATGCGGTGTTGAGTTCACGCGCCTCAGCGCTAAGCAGCGCTTGATGAGAAAACGGGGGCAAGCAAGCGGCCTCGCGTTCTCGGATCGTGTGTTGCGCAAATCCTGTGTAGTCATGCTTGAGTAATGCCTGGTAGACCGCCTGTTCGGGGTACCCGGTTTGTACGATCACTTCTCCGTGACCCGCATGCCGCCCAGCGCGCCCTGCGACCTGCATCAACTGAGCAAAGAGTCGCTCAGGCGCTCGGAAATCTTGCGAAAACAACATCGCATCCGCATTTAAAACTCCCACGAGGCCTAAATTAGCAAAGTCGTGCCCTTTGGCAACCATTTGCGTCCCAACCAAGATATCGACTTCGCCCGCATGCACACTCGCAAACAATGCCTGTGCACTTCCCTTTTTGCGCGTACTGTCTGCATCAATCCGTAGCACGCGTGCCTCTGGAAATAGTTCAGCAAGATGCTCTTCAATGCGCTGCGTGCCGCGACCCATTGGCTGCATGTCTTGATCGCCACATTCCGGGCAAGCGTTGGGAACACGCTGTTGAAAGCCGCAGTGGTGGCAGTGCAGTTGATGACGCCCCTGCTTTGCACGATGCAATACCGTAAAGGTCGTGCAACGCGAGCACTGACTTACCCAGCCACACGACTTGCAGTGCAAGGCGGGCGCATAGCCACGCCGATTTAAAAAAATCAGCACCTGTTCTTTATTTGCCAAACGCTCACGCATTGCTGTGATCAAGTGAGGGGACAGCCCATGCTCCATTTGGAGACGACGTGTGTCCACCAGACGCACGGTCGGCATCGTTACCTCACGCGCCCGGTCTGGGAGATCTAGGCGTTGGTAATGCTTTTTTTGTGCATTGACCCAGCTTTCAAGTGACGGCGTAGCCGAGCCCAGCACAATCGGTATGTTTAGATCGTGCGCCCGCCAAACCGCTAAGTCTCGAGCAGAATAGCGCAAGCCATCTTGTTGCTTGTAGGAGGCGTCATGCTCTTCATCCACCACAAGTAAACCCAAGTCGTCGATCGGAGCAAAAATAGACAGCCGTGTCCCCAACACAATGCGCGCCTGTCCACGTTGCACGCTTAGCCAGGCGCGCAAGCGCTCACCCTCCGACAAGGCGCTGTGCAAGACCGTCACGCCGTCCGGCCCCGCAAGGGGCTCAAGCCGCGCGCGCAACGACTGTTCAAACTGCGGCGTCAGATTTATTTCTGGCACCAACATCAGCACACGCTTACCACGCGCCAGTGTTTGTGCCGCAGCATGCAAATACACCTCTGTCTTGCCACTACCCGTCACGCCAAACAATAAGAAGGCCTGAAAACCTTGTGAGGAGCCTATGGCATCAATCGCTACCTGTTGTCCGACGTTCAGCGTTGGCACAGCGCTTTGAGAGACCTCACTCTGGGCGGCCTTACGACGCTTGTCTAGCCGAGCGACCGGCCCCCCAGAGGCACGCTTGCCTTGGTAGGCAGCCAAGCTGCGAAGCGATGACGGTAAGGCGGGCAAGATCACCTCGCCTAACGGCCGCTGATAGTAGTCGGCCGCGAAACGTGCGAACTTGATCCAACTCGAGGTCAGAGGCGCCACATCTTGCAAAACCTGCTCAACCTCTTTAACCAAGGCGGGATCATAGTTAGGCTCAGCAGGAAGGTCGACCACCACTCCAACCATCTTACGACGCCCAAATGGGACGATAACGCGGTCACCGACAGCAACCGGTTCAGTCGTCCGATAGTCGAAAGGCCCACCTAATGGTAGGTCAAGTACGACACTCACCCAGTTGCTTATCAACCCGATCATTCCTTATATTTCATGACACAAAACTGACATCAACTTAATGTTGTTTCTGTAACATTGCGCTAAAACGCTGACAAGAAATGAGTTCAACTCTTTTAGACTGAGACTTGTGGATAACTTTGGGGAAAACATCACTAAGCGAAGCCGCAAAAACACAATCGTAGAGCACCAGCATTTGTCATTAAAGCCATTAATAGTTAATTTAATATTAATAATCAATGGTTTATGGGATTATCAGAGAATTCGAATTGTAATAAGAGAGGGGTTTAAGCTGCGCCCAATATTTGTGCACAACTACCTAGATAGAACCTAGCTTTGCAAGCATTTTGCCCCGATAAGCCGCATAAATATTAGGCTT
>JBILHV010000348.1:0-2741 GCA_044350305.1 Burkholderiaceae bacterium | reverse complement strand
CCCGGAGCTGGTGACTGGGGCGGTAGGCTGATCTGGGTCACCCATACGGCCTCCCATCAGACGGTTCGCGGTGTCCAGGCGATTTGCTTCGGCGGGAGTGATGATCTGGAATAGCTTGTCTACGCGCTTGACTCCGCCAATTTGCGCCGTGGTGGACGCTGCCAAATCGCCTTCTCGCTGTGTGACCAGACCCATCAAATAGACGATGCCACGATCTGTGGTGACGGTGATCGTGCGCGAAGGGATATCCTTTGTTGTGGCTAACGTTGCCATGACCTTGGAAGTGATCCAGATGTCATTCCCAACCACCCCAGCAGAAGCGGTTTCCTTGGTAACGGTAATTTGATCCGACACGGATTTCACGCCATTCGTCTTGCGTGCAATCTCGCCTGCTTTGGCTTTGACGTCGTTACCGATCGTGTCGCCAGTGAGCAGCACGACCCCATCATAAACGGTGATGGATGTACGAATGCTATCGCCAAAAGCGTTACGCAGCTCTCCGCCGATTTTCAGTTCGATCGTCTTGTCGTCGGCCTGTTGTCCGACGGATCGACGGTCGACCGCTACCAGTCCGGTGGTCGCTGCCGCACCGCCTATGAGTAGTGGGATACAGCCTTGCAGCATACCTGCTGAGGATCCAAGCGCAACGCAGAGCAAAATGGGGCGAACAAGACGGGCTGCGAGTGTCATGCGGAATCTCCGAGTAAGAGGGTATCAATGCCATCGCACAGCATGTGCAGCAGCAAAATATGGACTTCTTGAACGCGCATCGTGCGGTCGTGCGGCACGCAAAGGTGAATGTCATCGGTGCTGAGTAAATCGTTCATCGCGCCACCCCCTTTTCCGGAGAGCGCAATGACGCGCATCTCGCGTTCGTGCGCGGCCTGAATGGCCTGCTGAACGTTTTCTGAGTTGCCGCTGGTGGAGATCGCGACAAGCACATCACCAGCGTGCCCTAGCGCGCTAATTTGCCGTGAAAAAATTTGGGCGTATCCGTAGTCGTTGCCGACCGCCGTCAAGATGGATGTGTCCGTGTTCAGTGCGATGCCGGCGAGCGGGAGGCGTTCGCGTTCAAAGCGGCCAACAAGTTCGGCGATAAAGTGTTGAGCGTCGGCGGCTGAGCCGCCGTTGCCACAAGCCAGAATTTTGCCGTTATTCGTGACACAGCCAAAACACATATCGATGGCGCGCAGAAGTGGCGAAGAAAGCATTTTGGCGCTGTCTTGCGTGGCAACGACATGGTCATTGAAGTGCGCGGCGAGTGTCGAGGCAAGGTTCATGGCGATTGTTCGGCTCCTGAGTTCGAATTATCTCATTTATCTTATGTCAGGCGAAAGGCGTCGCGATGCCAGGTGAGGCCTGCCGGCTCAAAGGCCAGCACGTCTATCCGGCAATAAGGCGTTGTGCCGTCAAAATGTCGCTCCACAAGCCTCGCGAGAAACCAGTGCGCCGCGCGCAGGATACGACGTTGCTTGGCAGGCGTAACGCTTGCCGAGGCGCCGCCATAGAGGCTAGAAGTGCGTTGCCGCACTTCTACGAATACCAGGAGGGACCCATCGCGCACGACCAAGTCCAGCTCGCCGGCGGGACAACGCAGCTGACGAGCAAGCACCACGCACCCTGCGCGCTCGAGGTGTGCTTGCGCAAGCGCTTCGTAAAGGTCTCCGCGCTGCTGTTGCGCTGAGCGGGTGGCGGGGGGCGATAGGTCGGTAGCCCTGGGCTCGTGGCGGCACTGCAGGATGTTGGCGCTCTGCGCCCTTCTTCGCTTGGAGACCGCTTTTTTCTGTGCGAGGGCCGCTTGACAAAAAAGGGCTGCATACTCTTGAGTAGAATTGTTGGAGGTAGTCATTTTGGTTAAGGCGTCGTGACGAGGTGGGTTAAGCCGACTACACTGCCACAATTCGGCTTTGTTGACTTTCGCCATGACAGAAAATGTCCCACCGCAAGAGCGCCCTGATGCTTGGCACCGACTCGGTCAGAAGGTCGACGCACAGCAGTGGCCGACGCATTGCTTGTATGTCGTGGCGACACCGATTGGCAATTTGGGTGATCTGTCGTTGCGGGGCTGGCATGCCTTGCAATTAGCTGATGTGATCGCCGCCGAGGATACGCGCGCCACCCGCACCCTGCTTGATGCCTGGGGCTTGGACACCCCTACGATGGCAGCGCACCGTCATAACGAGGCGGGCGCCGCAACGGACATTGTTCGACGACTACAGTCAGGCCAACGCGTCGCCTTGGTGTCCGATGCGGGGTCGCCCGCCGTCAGTGACCCCGGCGGACTGGTGGTGCAGGCCGTACGCGAGGCAGGTTTGCGCGTGATCCCCTTGCCCGGCGCCAGTGCTGTGATCACGGCACTGATGGCGACCGGTGTGACAACAGACGCGTCGCCCGGGTTTGTATTTGCCGGTTTTGCCCCAACCAAATCCATGGCGCGGCAGCGCTGGTTTCGCTATTGGACGCAACTCGCCACGGCCGTTGTGTTTTATGAGGCCCCCCACCGGATCGCTGCTAGCTTGAAAGACTTGTTGTCAGTGTTAGGGCCCGCGCGTCAGGTGAGCCTGGCTCGAGAAATGACTAAGCGGTTTGAAGAGATTGCATGCGTCACCTTGGCCGAGGCGCAACAATGGTTGGAGGCGGATCCCCATCGCGAGCAAGGTGAATACGTTGTCATTGTTCATCCGGCACGACACGCGCTCGATCCTGAAGCGGCAGAGCAGGTTGATGCGGGAATCGATGCT
>JBILHV010000347.1:0-2745 GCA_044350305.1 Burkholderiaceae bacterium | reverse complement strand
CCGGTAACCTATAACCTTGGAGTCTACTATGAACATTGAACTTGATGAAGTCGTTGTAATGGATGTCTCTGACGATGCACTGGAGATGGCTGCCGGTGGTGCGCAGGGGGGTTGTGCGCAGGGGGGGTTTACAGTTAGTTGGTGCAATTTTGTCTGCTATTCTTAGTTAGCTATTGCTGCTGTTAAAGTGGGCACTCAAGGTTAGTTAGCTATTGCTGACAGCAAACCCACACCCACTTGGGTACTAGCCACCTTCGGGTGGCTTTTTATCGCCCGCATCAAATGCCCGAGCAGTGAACTTGAACACAATAAAATATATATACCCCCCACCTTTTTACACAGAAAACAAAGGGGGGTGTTTCGCCGGTCACGACTGACCAGTTTCCAACCGAACGCAGACCCCGAGGGGGCGAAGCCCGAGCAGTTTCGGTTGAGCAAAATACAGTGCATAGGTCTGCAAAACAAAGCCGTCGATTTCCGGGGGTGCGGGTACGGTGGGGTGTCGGTTGGCTGAAATCGACAAGGGGTGGGGTGTCACTGGGACCAAACAAGGGCGACTAAACGCGACCGGTCTGTGTACTGCAAGCAACCAAAAGTCGTGTCGAATCCCACTTGACTGGAAATCAAGCACATATTTTTGGGTATGCTTTTGGGTATGTACAGATGAAAATCGCCATGAGAGGCGGATATTTGCTTGATGACTGGCGGACAGAGGGGGATTCGAACCCCCGATACGCTTTGAACGTATACACGCTTTCCAGGCGTGCGCCTTCAACCGCTCGGCCACCTGTCCGCTGTGTCATTTCTAAAGAAAAACGACAGCCCGCTATTCTAGCATTACCGGTCGAGCGACAACATCCGCTGGACATACCGGGCAATCGTGTCGACCTCAAGGTTTACTTTTTGTCCGGGAACCAGGTGTTTCAGTGTCGTCACCGAGATCGTGTGTGGGATCAGGTTGATGCTGAACTGGCAGCCCTGGGGAACATCTTCTACCCGATTCACCGTCAGGCTGACGCCGTTAACGGTAATTGAACCCTTGTAGGCCAGAAAAGCAGCCAAAGCTTTTGGGGCCTGGACGATCAACTCCCACGACTCGCCCACAGGCTCAAACTTCACCACCTCGCCCACGCCGTCGACATGGCCCGAGACGATATGCCCACCGATTTGATCGCCGACCCGCAGGGATTTTTCGAGGTTAACTTCCCCCTCTTTATCCAAGCCCATCGTCAAGCGCAAACTCTCGCGCGATACATCTACGGCAAACCCGTCAGTATGTTTGGACACAACCGTCATGCATGCGCCCTGGATGGCGATGGAATCGCCTAACCCAACATCGTTCAAATCCAAGCCACCAGCGTGAATCGTCAGATGGACACCCGCATACGCATGGCCGCCGGCGAGCGGCTCAATTTTTTGGATGCGACCAACAG
This sequence comes from Burkholderiaceae bacterium, assembly GCA_044350305.1. GTDB lineage: Bacteria > Pseudomonadota > Gammaproteobacteria > Burkholderiales > Burkholderiaceae_B > Zwartia. Next base: position 1,312 of record JBILHV010000347.1, on the reverse strand, counting down.
CCGCGACAATTCCGGTAAACATTCAAAGTGCCTTATCTACGCCCGGTTGTATCAAGTGTATGTTCTGCATTAATTTTTGCCAATGCGAGGCCAGGCGCGCACGCAACCGAACATCCGCACCAAGTTGTGTGACATCCGTAAATTCAAACCGCTGTACGCCGTCGAGTTTCGTCAGCGCGGGCAACTGCGCCATACTCAAGCCTTCTCCAAGCAATACGGGCGCCATGTAGACGAGTAGTTCGTCGATACAGTCTGCCTGCAACAGCGCGCCGTTCAAGCCTGAACCCGCTTCAACGTGGACTTCGTTTGTGTCGTGCTCAGCCAACCAGCGCATCATCGCGCGCATGTCGATACGACGACGTGCTTGCCCTGGCGTAGCCGGTACATCTTCGGGAGCGTTCACCACAACAATACCGCGGTCGGTAAAACGCGCAGCTTTCTCGACGTTTTGATCACCAGTGAAGACAATGACGCCCTCACCTTCTAAGACGGCAGCGTCATCATTGATTTCAAAACCGGGATCAATCACAGCGCGACGCGGTTGGCGAGGGGTCACAACGTGGCGAACATTCATGCGTGGGTTATCTGCCCTCACGGTGCCGATGCCCGTCAGCACAACACAACTACGCGCGCGCCAGTGGTGGCCATCTGCGCGAGCCTCCGGTCCAGTGATCCACTGCGATACACCATTGGTCAAACCGGTTTTACCATCCAGCGATGCAGCGATTTTCATCCACACATAGGGCAAGCCACGCGTCATACGCGACACAAAACCTGGGTTGATTGCCAAGGCCTCGTCGGCACAAATGCCAACATCCACAACAATCCCTGCATCGCGCAGACGGCGCATGCCTCGACCGGCTACGCTTGGATTCGGATCAAAATGGGCGAACACCACGCGCGCAGGTCGCGCCGCAACAATGGCATCGACACAAGGTGGCGTGCGGCCGTGGTGACTGCACGGCTCGAGAGTGATGTACATCGTCGCACCACTGGCCTCATTGCCACGGGCGACCATATCATTTAGCTCCATGACCTCAGCATGATGGCTGCCCACACGCTGCGTGGCACCGGCGCCGATGACTTTAGCGTCACGCACGAGCACACAACCCACGCGCGGGTTGGGTGACGGCACATACAGAGCACCTTGCGCCAACACTAACGCCTGACGCATAAAAAATACGTCTTGATCAAGATTGCGTGGCGACGAAGAATGTGCGTTCACGGAGATTAGCCCTTACGCTGCGTAGGTGGGCCCTGCATTTCGCGGATCGCTTCGACGAACTCGCCGATATCTTCAAAACTTTTGTAC
>JBILHV010000346.1:0-2750 GCA_044350305.1 Burkholderiaceae bacterium | reverse complement strand
CCTTGAGTGCTTCAAGTGCAGAATGTCTGCTCGCAAATAGTCCGTATAGATTCGGTGTGTGTGCAAAATCAATGTCCTTTGAATACACGATCTCAGGCTTATCGTCTTGGAGTCTGATGGAGCACATTTGACGTGTGCGTCGTAGTTTTTGATTAAAGAGGGGTTGTTGTTCTTTGATTAATTGGGCTTCAAGCAAGAGCGCACCGATCTCACCGACCGTTTGAATGAAAGTGATGCGCTGTGTTTGGCGAAGCATGCGGGCTTCGTCAAGGGTACGAAAGTGAGACATCACGCGCGTACGGATATTGATACTTTTTCCGATGTAAAGCGGCAAGCTATCGGATAGGCCGTGAAAGATATAAACGCCCGGTGTCTGTGGCAGATCGTCCAGATACTCCCGTAAGTGCTCAGGGTATATGTAGTCCAGAGTGGGGTCAAACTCTGGGTGTCGGCGCGTGCGCGGCATGTTTTAGCGTGTCGCGTAGCTCAGCGCGACGGCCTCTGCTACCTTGATGCCGTCCACGCCAGCTGACAAAATCCCACCTGCGTAGCCAGCGCCTTCGCCAGCGGGATACAGTCCTTTGATGTTGAGGCTCTGATAGTCGTCGCCCCGCGTAATGCGTAGCGGTGAAGAAGTGCGCGTCTCCACACCAGTGAGCACGGCATCGTGCATGGAAAAACCTTTGATTTGACGCTCAAAGGCAGGCAACGCTTCGCGCACGGCTTGAATCGCATAATCAGGGAGGCTGGACGCTAAGTCGGTGAGATGCACGCCAGGTTTATAAGATGGGATCACACTGCCAAAAGCAGTGGAGGCCTTGCCAACAAGGAAATCACCCACGAGTTGGCCCGGGGCTTCGTAGGTGCCGCCGCCTAATTCAAACGCCTTGGATTCAATCGTACGTTGAAACTCAATCCCCGCCATGGCGTCACCCGGATAGTCAGCGGGTGTGATGCCGACGACAATCCCAGCGTTTGCATTACGCTCATTGCGTGAGTATTGGCTCATGCCGTTCGTCACAACACGATTAGGCTCTGAGGTTGCCGCAACGACGGTACCGCCTGGGCACATACAAAAGCTGTAGACGCTACGTCCATTATTGGCGTGATGCACAAGCTTGTAGTCTGCGGCACCGATCAGTTTATTGCCCGCGTGGGGGCCAAGTCGAGCGCGGTCAATCATAGACTGCGGGTGCTCGATACGAAAGCCAACTGAAAACGGCTTGGCTTCCATGTAGACGCCAGCTTCGTGCAGCACTTTGAAAGTGTCGCGAGCGCTATGACCCAGAGCCAGTACAACATGGTCTGCAGCAATGTGTTCGCCGCTTTCGAGTGTCAGGCCACGCAGTTGTTGATGGTCAATCTCCAATCCAACGACTTTTTGGCCAAACCGAATCTCACCACCTAGAGCGATGATTTCTTCCCGCATTTTTTCGACGACACCGACCAGCCGGAACGTACCGATATGAGGCTTGGCGACGTATACGATCTCTTCGGGTGCGCCCGCCTTGACGAATTCGCGGATGACTTTACGACCGTAGAATTTCGGATCTTTGATCTGGCTATAGAGCTTTCCATCAGAGAAGGTGCCAGCCCCGCCTTCGCCGAACTGCACGTTGGACTCTGGATCGAGTACGTTTTTGCGCCAAAGCTTCCAGGTGTCTTTGGTGCGCTCCCGGACTGCTTTGCCACGCTCAAGCACAAGGGGCTTAAAGCCCATCTGAGCGAGCAGTAGCGCTGCGAAGATGCCGCAGGGTCCAAAGCCCACAACAACTGGCCGAAGCCGCTTTGATGAGGCGTCACTTGCTGCTTGAGCGACGTAATGGTAGCCCGTGTCTGGTGTTGGGGTAATCCGCGCGTCCTCTTTATGACGCTTAAGGACTGCGCTTGGATCTTTGACCGAGACATCGACAATATAAGTAAAAGACAGCGCTGCTTTTTTCCGTGCATCATAGCTACGCTTGAAGATCTCGATGTCCAATAATTCGCTGGCAGAGATACCGAGACGCTCAAGGATGGCAGCCTCAAGATCTTGTGGAGTGTGATCGACGGGTAAGCGTAATTCGGTAATGTGAATCATAGAGTGCAACGATACACAAATTTCTTGCCAATTGGCGGCCGCGGGCTAAGCTGAAATCTATAAAATATGCCCAGTTTCGTATTCTTCCAAGATAAAGAGGTTGTGATGGATTCAGGATTGAAGGGAAAAGTAGCGCTCGTGACGGGTGGTTCCAAGGGAATTGGCTTTGCGATTGCGCAGGCGCTCGCTGCTGAGGGGTGTCACCTACGGTTAGCGGCACGCGACCTCAGTTCTTTAAACGCCGCGCGTGAAACGCTTCAGTCCACCTATGCGGTTGACGTGAAGGTGCAATCTGCAAATTTGTCTGAGCCAGGTGCAGCAGAAACCTTGGCTGCAGCATTTCCTGAGACCGATATTTTGATTAATAGCGCCGGTGCAATTGCACGCGGTAGCTTGTTGAATATTGATCCGGCAGGATTTCGCGAGGGCTTTGAAGGGAAGGTGACCGCAAGCATGATGCTCAGTCGAGCTCTGTACCCTCAGATGATGTCACGTAAATATGGCGTGATCATCAATATCATCGGAATTGCTGGGGAAAAACTCAATCCCAACTCTATTGGCACTTCAGTCGCGAATGCTGCCTTAATCGCGTTTACGAAGGCCTTTGGTGCAGAGAGTGTTGATCACGGGGTACGGGTGCTAGGGATCAATCCTGGATTGATACACACGG
>JBILHV010000345.1:0-2754 GCA_044350305.1 Burkholderiaceae bacterium | reverse complement strand
GGCGTGCCCCGCGCACCCCAGCCGAGGCCCTGCTGTGCACCCTCTTTGAGGAGATCACCTCTCACCCCAACGTCAGCATCGATGACAGCTTCTTCTCGATCGGTGGCGACTCGCTCATGGCCCTGCGCTTTGTGGCTCGACTGCATCAAGAAAGAAAGATTGCGCTGCCCATCAGACAATTATTCGATCATCCCGTCGTTGAGGATCTCGCCTTAGTACTTGATCAGCTTGAAACCGATCAAGGCCCACAACTTATTCCTGGAATGGGAACGCTTGCAGACAACCAACTTGTTTTATCTTATGGTCAAAAACGGCTTTGGGCACTTGATCGTATGCAAGGGACTTCAGCCACATACAACACGCCGATCGCAATCAGACTCAAAGGACATATTCATATTGAGGCGCTAGGTCTCGCAGCACGATTACTGGTTGAGAGACACCAATCACTTCGTACGGTCATTCTGGAAGATGTGAACGGTTTGCCTAAAGGTGTGCTTCTGGAAACGCCAAAAATCGAAAAGGTATTTTCCGTCATTAACCTGTCATCCTTATATTCTGATGATACGCATGACCAAAAATTAGCCCACGCCAGAGAATACGCTCAGCGAGAAGCTTCTACGCCTTTTGATTTAGAGAAAGATCCGTCGTTCAGACTCAAACTGATGCAAATGAGTTCAGACGATGCAATACTCAGCATCACACTCCATCATCAAGCTAGCGATGCCGAATCTATGGGCATTCTGATGCATGAGCTCAATTCTGCCTATCTTGCCTTCTCAAAGAATGAGCGTCACGCGTTGGCGAAGCTAGACCTGCATTACAGTGACTGGGCTGCATGGCAACAGGCTACTCTTGAATTGGATATTGAAAGAAAAATATCGCGCGCAAAAAACAGACTGGCACAATCGCCAGCTCTACTTACCCTACCGCTAGACCATCCGCGCGATCCCCACAGAGATCGAAGGGCAGAACATGTTTCTGTCGTTGTACCCGCATCAATCACACGTTGTTTACAAGAACTTGCGTTACGCCAAGGAACAACCTTATTTACGGTTGTGCTTAGCGTATATGGCACAACGCTCTCGAGACTATCTGGTCAACAGGACGTCGTGATTGGCACACCTGTTTCTGGACGGACACGTATAGAAACAGAAAATCTTATTGGTTTTCTTGTGAATATGCTGGCTCTGCCTATACATCTCGATACAACATGCAACGGCTCGGAGTTAATTAAACGAACACGTTCAAGCGTCGAAACAGCACTGATCGATTCAGACCTCCCATTTGAACGTTTGGTCGAAGAACTGGGAGCTCAGCGTTCACTTGCTCACGCCCCTGTCTTTCAGGCCACATTAACATTTGCAGGAGATTCGGGTTCACCCATTACATTGGGTGGTCTAGAGTGTTCGGATGAAATGGTGGCGCTGCCAGTCGCTAAGACAGACATTGCACTATTTTTAAACCTCACAGACAAAGGCGAACTGGTCGGAGGTATTGCGTATGATGCAGATTTATTTGATCAGTCAAGCGTAGTCGGTTGGGTCAAGAGCTTCTTGCAAATCGCTGAAAGTCTGACTGCCAATACTGACCAGCCAGTGCTAACGTTGCCTTTTACAGATAGTGAGCAAAAAAATACTGCGCTGAAACACTCAACGGGCACAAGACGAGCAGTACAGATTGAGCAAAGTACGGTCATAGAATTGTTTGCTCAGACTGTTAAGGCTTATCCAAATAAGTTAGCCTTGTCATCAGAGCTCGGAGCTGATCAGGTTGCACTGAGCTACCAGGAGCTTGATCAACAAAGTAATTGCCTCGCACGACATCTGATTGATAGAGGTATCGGCTCTGGTCAAATTGTTGGAATATGCATGGAGCGCTCACCAGAGATGGTTGTAGCAATGATGGCGGTCATTAAGTCTGGGGCGGCGTACATGCCGCTTGACTCAAGTCACCCGATCTCGCGACTGGAGTTTATGCTTGAAGACAGCCACGCAACCAGTCTGATTACTGACTCAACGGGACACTACGAACTAGGGCATACGCGCGACAAGTTAGGTATTGCCGTCATTAATCTGGATGATTTTGGATTGCGTTCAATGCTCAGCATCATTTCTGACGAGCAAATTAATGCTGACGAGAGACAGTCACCACTTACACCTGACGACTTGATCTACCTGATCTACACCTCAGGATCAACTGGAACGCCTAAAGGCGTAGCGACCTGCCATAAAAATGTTTGCGCGATTGCTTATAAACCAGACTATTGCAATTTGACTGCAGAAAGCAATATGTTGCATCTGGCATCGACAGCTTTTGATGCAACGACCTTCGAGGTTTGGGGAGCACTGCTTAACGGGGCGACTTTAGCGTTCCCCCCCACGAGCAAACTGAGTTTGAGTGATCTTAGTCAAAGCATAAATCACTATCAGACAAATATAGTGTTCTTAACAACAAGCCTATTTACAACAGCACTTACGACTGATCCTGAAATATTTTCCCCACTCAATGAAGTTCTGGTCGGTGGTGAAGTTATTCCTCCCCATGTTGCCGCGTCCTTCTTAAAGCTATTTCCTCATAAACGTCTCATAAACTGCTATGGCCCCACTGAAACAACCACCTTTTCCAATGTAACAACACTCACTATTCAAGACACACAGGCAACGGATTTACCAATCGGCAAACCTGTTACGGGCTATCAGACTTACGTACTGGATGTTAATCTTGAACTGGTACCAACTGGAGTCGTAGGAGAGT
>JBILHV010000344.1:0-2758 GCA_044350305.1 Burkholderiaceae bacterium | reverse complement strand
CTGATCCGAAAAGAATTGCTCGACCTCTTTAACCGATAGATCCGACATCGCCAGATCTTTCTCAAAATGCTGAATAAAGACTGCGCCAAGAGCAAATGTTGCACCATACGCTACGGCGGGTTGCGTTAAGGATGATAGCGTGCTGCCGACAAGTGGAATATTGCGGACGAAGGAGTAGGCTAGGCTGGCGGAAACAAGGCCAGTCAGACTGCCGCCAAGTAAACCAGAGATAATCGAACTCAAGGCCTCTCGTTCAAATTGCTTGTCGTAGATCTGGCATAAACTATGCACCATTTTGGCTTGTGCCGCAGATATTGTGAGCACGTCTACGACGGGAACCGGTACGAAACCCGCTACCGTCGCCCACTGACACCAGTGATGCACGGTTTGGTTGGCATAGAGTCGTCTAAAATCTGTGCTTGTCGTGGGTAAGGTAGGCTTTTGAATGGCAGGGTTCTTAACCAACGCTTCATTGGCAAAAAGTTCAGTCGCTTGTGCGACTTTGCAGGCAATCGGATCTGTAGACACAGGGCAGGACTCGTTTTTTGAACCAGATTCTAGTATAGATCTTTATGATAAGGTGATGCAATTGTAAATGATCTGTTTCGCGTGTTGAGACCTCACGTGACCTCGCAATGTCTGCGGTAGTGATATGTAATAGAGACTATTCGTGTATCGTGTGTGCGTACCTGAATTTGGTAAATTGCGTTCTCAGATGAAAAAATTAAAAATACTGTTTATCGTCTTGCTTAGCTTAATCGTAGGATCTGCTTGGGCGCAGACCTGTGATTCAATTTCCATTTCGGGTCCGGTTAGCGATGCGCCTGACTCTTGGGCGGTCGATGGCCAACTCATTGGTGCTGGAATCGAGTTGGCGCAAAAGACACTCAAGGCGGCCGGGGTTAAAAATGTTAAGGTTGTGCCGTATGCAACCTGGGCGGAGACGCTCGCTGCGACACGTTCAGGCGAGCTAGATATGATCATTTCTATTGGATGGTCTTCTGAGCGGTCTCGCTACCTGTCTTATGTTCACCCCTCCTATTTTGACGAGTTTTTGTATGTGATTGTTCGCAGAGGCGAAACGTTTCCGCTGAATCAGTACTCAGATTTAAAAGGAAGAAGGGGGATCACAGAAGCCGGAGTGACCTTTGGTAACAGTGCCTTCGGCTCGTTTGTCGAGGATGAATTGCAGTTATTGCAGTCGCCTAGTCTTGCAGGTGCTTTTGACCGATTATTGAACCGTGAGGTAGATTTTATTTTTGCCTACCGATTTGCTGCGACTTCTGAGATATATCGTCGCGATCTGGCCGATAAGGTACAAGTTCTCGCGACTTATCCGTTTAGGAAAGATAATTTTTTTGCTTTTTCCAAACGTTCGAAATGCGCGTCTGTTTTGCTCGACAAGGTCGGAGTTGAACTCGAAAAAGCAAATAAGGCGAATCAGTATTTTCTACTTTTAAACAAGTACCGCAGCATTTTTAACGAAACTCAGTCGACTCCACCTATGCGCCTTAGGAAATAGCATATTTCCAAAGCGTTCTATAAAAGAGAAGGGCGGATGATTGAATCATCCGCCCTTCTTCACTTAAAAACGATTAACGAAATTTAGCCAGCTTGCGCTTCTGTTTGTTCAGCCGCTTTAGCAGCTTTTGCTTGTTTGCGCGCTTCGATTCCGTCTTTCACGTGATCCCACAAGAATTTGTCAGTGACAGATTTCGAGAATGAATCCGCACAAACCAAGGCCACAGCGAGTGGGCCCATGGCGATTCGAGCAAAGATGCCGACGGCTGCGTGAGCAGCGCCATTTATGAATTGACCATCCATCAGTAAGCTAGCGCCTGGGATGACGGATTCGCCAAGAATTTTTGCACCATTGGTCAGGGTATTCAGGTCGTTTGATTGAGTTTGCATGATTCCAAGTTCTCCGTGAGATAGAAAGATTGAGTGGGACCGTCAATTAGTCAGATTTAGAGCGGACTATGATTAGACAACTGAGCTAAACAATAGCAGGTTAGTTTGACATTAACAATACGATTTCTAACTGAAAATTTGCTTTTGGGCGGTATTTTGAAATTTAATCAATTGTAAGTGTCAGTTCGTATCTTGCCTTGCGCATTGGGAGTCGTGACGCAGGCAAAGGTGAGCCTAGATGCGGATTAGCCGCATTTTTGAGAGAAAGTGCGAGAGTCAGCCAGAATCATCTGAGCGGCTTTGTCCGCAACCATGATGACAGGGGCGCTTGTATTGCCCGAGGGTACTTTAGGCATGATTGATGCATCCACCACACGTAAACCCCCAATGCCGTGGACACGCAAGCGATGATCAACGACCCCAAGCGCATCGGAACCCATGCGGCAGGTGCCAACAGGGTGGTACATCGTCTGTGCTTGTTCACGGCAGTAGGCGATCAGCTCTTCGTCGGTATTGCGTTGGGGTCCAGGTAAGGACTCGCCCGTGCAGATGTCGCTGAAGGGCGCTTGGGCAAAGATGCGGCGTATTAAGCGCAAACCGAATACTAAGGGTGCTGTGTCTCGTGGGTCTGTCAGGTAGCTCGCGAACATGCTTGGGGCCTGACGAAAATCAGCTGATTTCAATGACACGGATCCTGCCGAGTGTACGTGGAGTAAGCCACAGGATGCCGTAATTGCTGGGAAGTTATCCGCCTGGAACATGCCGCCCGCTCCGAGCATGCTGAAGGGACGCATCTGCATTTGTAGATCGACTTTGTCGGAATTCACACCTGATTTTGCGAAGAGTG
>JBILHV010000055.1:0-8554 GCA_044350305.1 Burkholderiaceae bacterium | reverse complement strand
CGAGACACCCACCTAACATCGCGAAGCCAAAGGGCACGCTCAATTTAGTTTGCAGCAGCACACAGGTGTAGGCCGCGACCCCCATAAATGCCGCATGCGCCAACGAGACGTGACCGGTGCGAATAATCAAATTCAAACTCGTCGCACCGATGGCAGACAAGACCACCATCGTTCCGATCGTGATGTAGAACTTGTTGTCAAACATCAGCGGCCAGAACAACAAAATCACGATCGCTATCGCGGCACCGACGCATGCGAGTCCCGACAGACCAAACAGCACCCCACGGGACGTTTTGCCTGGCTGCTCTTGCGCAGAATTATTCAGGTTTGCCAAGTAGCCCCCACGGTCTAAAGATCAGCAAAGCGACGACAACACCAAAAGAAACAAAAGATGAGACTGCTGCTCCGTAGAAGGTTGATAAAAAGCTTTCCCCCATCCCGAGCAACACACCACCCAGCGCAGCTCCCGGGATGCTCCCCATTCCACCAAGAATGACAACAATAAAGGCCACCATCAGAGGTCTCTCACCGACAAAAGGTGACAGCGCATAGGTTTGTGCATAAAGCCCACCCGCGAGTGCAGTCATGAAAATCGCGACAAAAAAAGCTAAGCGATAGATAAACGTTGTGTTGATTCCTTGGGCTGCCGCAATCTCAACATCCTGTGAGGCGGCGCGCATGGCGAGACCATGCCGCGTCTTGGTGACAAAAAACCAAAATAACGCGAGCACAACGAGAGTGATCCCCATGATGACCAAGCGATCCATCGGAATCGTCAGGCCATAGACATTCAGGATTCCAGCGGCGGCCGCGGGAATCGTACGTTCGTTCACGTCCCATATCATGACGCTACCAAACACGATCGCCATGTTCAACCCCATGAGCCCGATCATGCTTTGAAACATTTTCTGATAGAACCAGCGGTAGACAAGCACTTCAAAAATCAAACCGAAGCAAGCAACGGTCAAGGCCGAACCAAAAACAGCGATCGCATACGGAAGCTTGAATGATCCATAGGCATAGAACAGCGCGTAGCCACCAAGCATTGCAAACGCACCATGAGCAAAGTTCACCACGCGCATAATGCCAAAAAGCAGCGTAAAACCTAGTGCGACCAATACATAGATTGCGGACAGACTCAGTCCGTTCACGACAACTTGACTTAGTATCGGTAATGTAAACATATCCATCCTCACCAGATAGCAGACACGATGGGTTAGCCGATCTAATCAGCTAACCCACCTTACAGTCTTATCGTTTTTCTGGGGAGATAGCAGCCCGGGTCACGATCTTGCCGTCTTTAACTTCGACAATCCAGAAACGCAACAGCAACTGGTGATTGACACCATAGTCGCCCATGCCGCCCCACTTCACAGGACCAAATAGGCCAGCTTCGTAGCCGTCAAGGTTCTTCAGTGTGTCCCGAACCTTATCGACGTCTACCGTACCAGCACGACGCATCGCTTCGAAGAGATTCAAAGCCGCGTTGTACCAACCTGGTGCTTGAGCATTAATCACACCATCGCCATACTTTGCACGATATGTTGCGACAAACTTTTTCGCTTCAGGCATATTGAAGTCGAACACGTTCAGAGAGATAAAGCCTTCCGCGAGCGGTCCACCAATACTCATAATCTCGTCAACAGACGGTCCACCGACTTGCCAGATGTTGCCTTTAAAGCCCGCTTGCTTCGCTTGCTTCAAGATCAACCCTGCCTCGCCTGGCGCGTTGCTGTTGAGATCCAGCAGATCAACGCCCTGTGCCATCATGCGCGTCAAAAGAGGCGTGAACTCTTTTGAGCCACGATCGTACAGTTCTTTCCAAACTTCAAAACCATTGTCGCGGTAGTACTGCTCTAACTGAGGCACAACAGCCTGACCCACGGCATCGTTTGGCGCAATCAAGGCAACTTTCTTAACTTTCGGAAAATTGTCTCGATACCACTTGACCATTGCGGGGCCAAACTCAACGGTACTGTTCATCGCGCGAAAGTTATAGGGCGACTTGGCATCGTTCTTTAAGATGGAGGGAGCAAAGCCATTTGACAACAACAGAACTTTCGCCGGCGTTGTCACGGCAACCGCACCCAGCACAGCGGGCGAGCCGATTGGACCGATAATGAATTTAATTTTTTCGTTATTGATCAGTCGATCAGCTGCCAATCTACCACCGGCTGCAGTGTACTGATCATCAAACATGACTAACCTGGGCTTGTATGTCTTATCCCCGATCTTGAGTCCGCCGGCAGCGTTGATTTCGTCGACGGCCATTTGTACGCCACGTTGAAGCGCGATACCCCAAGCTGTACCGCCTCCCGATAGCGAGCCGATACCACCTATCTTTAACTCTTCTTGTGCGCTAACCCCTGAACTCAGCGCGATTGCAGCCACACAGGCTAGGGCTTTCAGTTTATTGAGCATTTCAAAGCACTCCTAAAGCAAAGTAAAGGGACTTAATCAGATTGACTCAAGCGGATTGGCGTCTAAAAAGAACACTAACCATACAACTTACGACTGTTTCAAGTTAGTCGAATAGATTTTGAGCGTCAATGGAATATTTGATGAGACCACTATTTGGAACCTTAGCTTCGCTTTTTAAAACATTGCGGTCCTGCGCGAATGACCTCTATAGTAGGGGTGACATGGGAGACCAACTTGGAACTGCGACAACTGCGCTACTTTTTGCGAATCGTTGACCTGGGCAGCATGGGTAAAGCCGCTGTTGAACTAGATATCGCGACCGCAGCGCTCAGCCAGCAGATCAGCAAGCTCGAGGGTGAGCTGGGCGTCACCTTATTGCACCGAAGCTCATCGGGCGCCAAGTTAACCGAAGCTGGCGCTGTCTTTTACCGCAGCGCACAACTCGTGCTGCGCCATGCCGATGATGCAGTAAGCATCGCGCAAAGAATGCAAATTACTGGACGCGTCAGCATAGGGTTAACACCAGCAACGATTTCAGCATTGGCGATGCCCTTTTTTGAGACCATGAAGGCAAGCTATCCGGAGGTGGAGGTACATATTGTCGAGTCATTTTCAGGCTATCTCTCGAATATGCTCAATCTCAGACAGCTCGACCTGGCCGTGCTGTTCGAAATCGAAGCTGCACATTCTTGGGAAATCACTCCGCTCTTGTCCGAGGGCCTCTTTGCGATCTACTCACCTTATTTTGAAATTGCAGCCCCGCCCAGCGGTTTAAGCTTGCAGCAAGTCGTTAACCTACCGTTAGTGCTGCCAAGCAGGCGACACGGGTTTCGACGGGTTTTAGAGGCACGCTTCGCACAAAAAGGCCTAGCGCCCTCGACGATCACCGAAGTTGATTCGCTTTCATTCCTGCTGGATCTGGTGCGAACGGGGCATGGCGTCTCAGTGCAACAGAGCGCTGTGACCTCTCGGGCACTATCGATGGGGCTGCGGGTCAGCCGACTCATCGATCCCGAGGCTCAATTGCAGAATTTTCTCGTGAGCCTTCCCGAAAAAGAACTTTCACCTACCGCTTGTGTGGCAAAAACCGTACTCATTGACGTGGTCAAACGGCTCGTCAAGGAAGGGAAGTGGGATGCCACCGTGTTAACTAAAACTTAAGTCGCAGCTGTTTTTTCTCTCAAGCAACCTAAATTTGCATGACCTCTGGTCACAAGAGACGATTAGAGTGACTATTCTCTCTAGCAGTACACCTTAAAGCGAGCACATGAATGAAACAAGATGAGGAATTTTTTTTAGTCGAATCAAACAAGCTTGACCAAAACTTGCATGCACTGGTTAGACAACAGAACCTCGACATGGAGGAGTCAACCCGCTCGTTATTAACCCTTGCCATGGTGTCCGCCAACCTGCAGCTAGATTACGTGAGCAATCATGTGATTCAGTGCGCAGAAGCGGGCCTCGGCCGCACAGACATCGCCGAGTTGTTAGTACAACTCTATTGCTATAGCGGCGTTTATCCGTGCCTCGCATCATTTAAGATTGCCGCACAAACCTTTAACGAGCTTGAAGCGAATGGCAAACTATCAGAGAAACAAAAGAAAGTTGAAAATTTCCAACCGGTAACCTCAGCCACCGACGAGCGTATCGCGGATGGCCTTGAAATACGCCGACGTTTATTTGGCTCACAGTCTATCGACATTGCCTTGGCAAAGTGTGATGCGTTCGAAAATGTTTTTAATGATCTCACCCACGAATTTTGTTTTGGAAATATTTGGGCACGCCCTTATTTTTCACCTCAAATGAGAAGTCAAATCTGCCTGGCGATTGCTTCAGCCACTGCACAGCATGGCGCGATTGGACGTCACACACGAAGCGCTTTGCTTGGTGGCGTTTCAAAAAAACGCATCTCTGAAATTTTCTTTTTGGCAGGGATATACGGTGGGCTGTATAACGCTGAGGCAAGCTTCGGTGTCGCGCATAAAATTTATACGGAGCTCAAAACAGAGGGCTGGACGGACAATTCGTAATATTTTTTGATCATTTCAAAAGGCGGTAAAGCACAATGAATTTCTTAAAGACCTCCCTGAGACACCTTGGAATGGGCGCCTATTTTGTATTAGGCATGAGCCTATTGAGCGCCCCTCTGGCTGTTGCAAGCAGCCCCGCTGACGCGAGCGCAAAGACATCCTATCCAGATCGCCCAATCAACTTAGTCGTCGCCTTCAGTGCCGGCGGTGCCGCGGATGTAGTGATGAGGAAATTTGGCGCCGGCTTAAGTGAAATTCTAGGCGTAACGGTGGTCGTCGAAAATCGAGCCGGTGCGAACGGAAACATCGGCGCGAATTATGTCGCGAAGGCAAAGCCGGACGGCTACACGCTTTTGGCTGGATTTCCTGGGCTCACGAGCAACCCCAGCATCTACTCAAACATGACCTACGACCCAATTAAGGACCTCACCCCGATCAGGATGATTGCAACCGCACCTGTCTTGCTCGTATCCAACCCGAAGTTCCAACCAAAGACCGTGGCAGAGCTGATCGCCTATGCAAAAGCAAAGCCAGGTGCCGTTCGCTATGGCACAGCGGGGACCGGTTCGTCTGGTCACCTTGCGGGTGAGCTCTTTAAGCTCACCGCAGGCGTTAATCTGGAACATATCCCCTACAAAGGTGGCGCCAACGCGCTGAACGATCTGATGGGTGGCCAAATCGAAGTGATCTTTGATAGCGTTCCGGGCTCAAGGCCGCTGGTAGAGGGCGGCAAACTGCACGCAATGGCCATTGCAGGCGATCACCGTTCGAAAGCCTTGCCTGAGGTGCGCACATTTTCTGAGGCCGGTCTACCCTCTTACTACGCAGGCACTTGGTTCGCCATCCTCGCACCTGCCGGTGTTGCCTCGCCGATTGTGTCGAAGCTCAGCGGTGCCATCAGTAAGCTTTTAGCCGATAAAAACTTTCAAAATCAACTCGCACAAAGCGGACTCGAGGCTGACACGAGTAGCACAAGCGATTTTGCAAAGTTCATGGCCGACGAAACGCAAAAGTGGAAGCGCGTCGTAGATATCGCGGGTATGAAAGAAAAATAATGTGCTGAGGATGATGCAACGATTGCATCATTCATCATCCAAGGTATTGATAGACAACAAAAAACAAAACTAGTAGGATGAAGCATCCCTCGACACGCTAATGTTCGAGACGTTCTCAACAGCCCCAGGAGGCAATATGGTCACAAAACGCTTAGATCCAAAAAGACGTGTGTTGTTGACAACTGCAGGACAAGGCGCTCTGGCGCTCGCGTTGCCGAGCTTGCCATTTGGTCTAGCGCGTGCGCAGTCCGACTACCCTAACCGCTCAATTCGCATGATTGTGCCTTTTGCACCGGGATCTGCCACCGACATTTTGACGCGCCATCTCGAGCAGTCCATGTCAGCAACGCTCGGGCAAAAACTTGTTGTCGAAAATCGTCCGGGCGCTAACGGTGTCTTGGGTGCACAAGCTGTCAAGTCGGCCGCACCTGACGGCTACACCTTCTGCATGGGTTCGACATCGTCACATTCGATTGTGGCAGCCATCCGGCCCAACACGATGCCTTACGACATCGAGAAAGATTTCACGCCGATCGGCTTAGCAGCGATGTCGGCGAATATTATCGCGGTGCATCCATCCGTTCCGGTTAAGAATCTACAAGAGCTGATTGCTTACTCAAACACGCTGCCAGCGGGCTTGAGTTATGCCTCATCACCAGCCGGCTCGTCGAACAGCCTCGCCGGAGACATGCTACGCACGAAAGGCGCAAAGCTCGTCAATATCCCTTACAACAATATTAGCCAGGGCTTGACCGATGTACTGGCGGGACACGTTCCTGTTCTCATTTACACCGTCGCTCTGTTGCCATACATACGTGATGGTCGCTTAAGAGGGATTGCCACTCTTTCTGAAAAACGTCTCTCGCAAGCGCCAGATCTGCCGACCGCCATAGAGCAAGGTGTACCGGGAATGTTGGCGAGTGCATGGTTCGGGATGTTTGGGCCGGCACGACTTCCTGCAGGTATCACACAAAAAGTCAGTGCTGCACTGGGCCAGGCGCTTGCCGACAAAACTATCCACAACAAGCTAATCGATGCTGGGCTTGAACCTCAATTCCTCTCCCCGAAGGATATGTCCGTCTTTGTCGCTCAAGATATTGCCCGCTGGAAAGAAGTGGTAGTCAAAGCCGGCGTTAAAACAGAGTAATTCGATGTTAATCACACCTCGGTCGGCCTCGATTGGTGCAACAGTCACTCAGATTGATTTGCACCAACCCCTATCTAAAAACCACTTTGCCGAGCTGCTGCAAGCCCTGGCAACGCGCAAGGTACTTTGTTTTCCTGGACAGACCATTGATGCGCCTGAATTGCGAAACTTTTCAGCGCACTTTGGCAGTCTCCAAACCTTGCGGTCTGGGCAGGATAAAAGTGGTTTCCCAGAAGTATCGGTACTGTCAAACGTGCGTCAGGAGGGCAAGTTTATTGGCATCCCTGACGCGGGTCAGAATTGGCACACAGACATGACCTACAACCGATCGGTCGGTTACGCCAACGCGTTGTTGGCATTCAAAGTGCCGATGCGTGACGGCCAACCTCTCGGAGCGACAGAGTTCTGCGATACGTCAGCCGCATACGACGACTTGCCTCAGGAAATGAAACAGCAAC
This sequence comes from Burkholderiaceae bacterium, assembly GCA_044350305.1. Lineage (GTDB taxonomy): Bacteria > Pseudomonadota > Gammaproteobacteria > Burkholderiales > Burkholderiaceae_B > Zwartia. Next base: position 1,443 of record JBILHV010000055.1, on the reverse strand, counting down.
TCGCCGAGGCGACGGCCATGCATGATCTCAATTTCTATTGGGAATTTATGCGTCGCGAAAAAGCGAGTCCGCGCGCACCTCTTTCAGATGCTGAACGCGCGGCACACCCCCCTTCGCGTCATTCTGTTTTTTTAAAACATCCTGTCTCTGGTAAACAATCCATTTATGTGAATCCAAGTTTTACAACGCACATAGAAGGCATGCCAAAAGAACAAAGCGATGCACTCTTAAAGCAACTGTTTGACCACATCCTAAAACCAGAGTATCGCTACACGCATCGATGGGCTGTTGGAGATCTACTGATTTGGGATCACCTGACAACTTGGCACAACGCCATTGCGGACTATGGGCCAGACGAGCCACGGTTAATCAAACGTTGTCAGATCATGGCTGACAAAATTTTTACTCCCGCATTTGTCACAGCCGCGCTGTCCCCGACCTCCAAGGCGACAGTTACTAGGGTCCAATCGTACTAAGCAGTCCACCGATTTTTGAAATACGCATTTCAACTTTATCGCCTGGATGCAAGTGAATGCCAACCTCATGCGCGGAACCGCCCGGATAACAGCCACCACTGATGACTGAGCCCGGTCGAATAGTTTGCCCGCATGAAAGGTAAGACAGCATCTCAGGAAAATCCCAGATCATTCCTGAGGTATCACAAGCCGAACGCTCAACACCATTTACAAGAAGCGACATGCGCAACGCTTTGGGATCGCCAAGCTCATCCGCAGTGACGATCCATGGGCCTAGCGGGTAGCCATTATCAAAATCTTTACCCTTTGAAGGACCGCGACCAAACTTCATCTCAGCAGACTGACGCTCTCGGGCGCTCACGTCGTTCATAATTGAATAGCCGACTATGGCGCGCTTTGCAGCAGCATGATCCAAGTCACGCCCACCGCTTCCCACGATGCACACTAATTCACACTCGACGTCTAGCACCTCGGCATAAGGCGGACGATGCAAGGTCGTCTCCGGGCCGACAACCGCGTCTGGATTGCCTTTCCAGTAAGGCTTGACCAATGCCTCTGCGGTGTTCGCCGCCAGTTCAATACCTAACGATGCCGCGCTCGCGCTATGCGCAGGCCACACGCTAAAGTTCACAATGCTAGGCGGTCTTTTAACCGGCGCCAGCAATTGAATATCAGTAGGAAGGTAGACCGTGCGCACACCAGCAGAGGTTGCACTTACTCCCTGCTTCAGCACAGCTTCCACCGCTTCTGCTACCCAGTTGATTGCTTGCTGACCGCTGCCAATCAGCGCAATCATTTCAGCAGGCACCTGTGCCTCGCCGACTCTGTGCGCAGCTGCCACAGAAAGTGTTCGCTCTAAAAAAACCTGCCGAGCAGCTGTTGCGTCCACCACGCCCTGCTCTGTGTAAACGCCCACCCGCTCGATCAAACCGACCGGGGTCAATACACCAAACGTACAAAGCTTCAT
>JBILHV010000343.1:0-2783 GCA_044350305.1 Burkholderiaceae bacterium | reverse complement strand
CTGCTGCGGCCGCTGAAAACATTCAGTTCGTGTTAACCAAAACAGAGAATGCTGCCGTCATGATGGCGGGGGCTTTGGCAGAAAGCACAGGTGTGCCTGGCGTGGCCCTGATGACAAAAGGTCCCGGCCTGACCAATGCGACAAACGGGGTGGCTTATGCGAGCTTGGACCGAGCACCAGTTATTGTGTTGACGGACGGTTTTACCCCCAAACAGTTGACCTACATCACGCATCAGGTGTTTGATCAACAGGCTGTGCTTAAGCCACTGGTCAAATCGGTGAGTCGACTTGAGTCGAGCGATCCAGGTAGTGAAATCGATGCATTGCTCGCTGCGGCGACGACGCATCCATTGGGCCCTGTTCATATTGAGCTGACCTCAGAAACGGCACGTCGTCACGTAGATCTTGTGGGGGCAGATGGCGGCGATAAGGTGTCGGCATCAAGCGCTGTTGATCCGCAGCAATTTGAGGCGCTGCGCACAAGTCTAAAAAAGGCCCGTAAGCCGATCGTAGTTATTGGACTAGAGGCGCGTGCGCATAGCGAGGCAGTACGAGCCTTCGTGCAATCGCTTGGTTGTGCGGTGTTGGCAACGTATAAGGCAAAAGGCGTGGTGCCCGACGAGAGCCCACAGGTATTGGGCATTTTTACGGGCGGCTCCCTAGAGCAGGAAGCGATTGCAGCGGCAGATCTGATGGTGTTGATTGGGATGGATCCCGTTGAGCTGATCTTGCAACCTTGGCGCTACACCACGCCAGTGGTAGACATCACAGCGTTTAAACATCCCGTGCACTATATCGAGCCGTCTGCGCAGGTGGTGGGGTCCATTACAGAGATCCTGGTGCGCTTGACGGATACAGAGGGATGCGGCCAGAAAGAATGGGAACCGACAGAACTTGAGCGCTTGCGTACGAATGCACGGACGCAGCTGGCCTATGCCCCGGTAAAAAATGCGGTGGCACCGGACCGTGTTGCGCAGTTGGCGGCTGCGTCTTGTGAGAAGGCTGGCATCAAGCCGTTTTTCTCGATCGATGCAGGCGCCCACATGTTTTCTGTTGCGGCGTTCTTCCCTGCCCACCGTGCCGGGGATGTGCTGATTTCAAACGGTTTGGCAACGATGGCCTTTGCGCTGCCGGCAGCGATCTCGGCAGCGGTTCAAGAACCTGGCGCACCGGTTCTCTGCTTCACGGGTGATGGTGGGTTGATGATGTGTCTCGGAGAACTATGCACGGCCGTTGAGCAACGTGCACAGATCATTGTGATTGTCTTTAACGATAGCGCGCTGTCTCTGATCGACATCAAACAACAAAGCCGCTCGTTAGAGCCTAACGGTGTGCGATGGCAGCATCACAACTTTGCAGCAACGATGTCCGCCTTAGGAGGATTCGGCGTGAGCGTGTCGACCGAGCAGGAGTTCGTGGCTGCGATGGAACGAGCACTCATCACGAAAGGGCCTTCGCTGATCGATGTCTCGATCGATCCAGCCGGTTACCCGGAGCAGCTTAAGGCGATGCGTGGGTAGGTTTTCTTGTATCCTCTATTTTTGCTACAATTGTAGTAATAATGAAACAGGAGCATCACTATGGGTATGCCCGTTCGTATCGACGATTATCTCTATGAGCAAGCCAAGGCGCACGCACACGCTGAGCGTCGCACAATCGCTGGCCAGATTGAATTTTGGGCAATGGTCGGGAAGGCTGCCTTGGATAACCCCGATCTACCAATTGAGTTCGTCCGAGATCTTTTAGTTGCTAGGGCAGAGGGTGAAGTATTGGCAACTCCCTTTGTTGCGAAAGGACGTGATTAATGCAGGCGAAGAAGGTCGAAGTTTTGCAGTCTGCAGCTTTCGCGCGAGCTTATAAGAGATCGCATAAAAATAGGCAGATAGATGTCGATGATGCAGTTGCTCTGATTGTTAAGAATCCGTTAGTCGGAGCTCCCAAGCGTGGTGATTTGTTGGGGGTGCATGTGTACAAGTTCAAAAGTCAGAATCAAGAGGTACTGCTGGCGTACGAGTTTGATCCTAAGACTCGGTATTTGTTGTTACTTGGTGCGCATGAGAACTTTTATAGAGACTTAAAGCGCTAAGAGGCGGCAGCTGATGGCTACACCATCACGTTTGCCAGCAGCACGACTACCGCTGTGAACGAGGCTATATACCCAAAGTTGCCGTACAACATGCAGCGTGACTTCGTGGCAGTCGGCGGAATCTTCACGCAGCCCTGGTTAATTTTGGCGAATCCAACCGCGCCTTACAATAACTTGAAAGAGTTAGTTGATGCCGCTAAGCAGTCACCAGGGAAGTTGACGTGGGGCTTTGGTGCAAACGCGCTCGAATTAGCTGCTGAACTGTTTAAACAAAGAGCGCAGATCGATATTAGTGGTGTCTCTTATAAGGGGAGTGGCCCAGCAATGAATGATTTGTTGGGGGGCCATATCCTGTTGGCTGTAGACACGATGGCGTCTTCGCTACCTCATATACAGACTGGTAAGCTCAAGGCGATCGCATCGCTCTCGAGTGAGCGTGCACCTCAACTACCTGATGTCCCCACAATTGCTGAACAAGGTTATCCAGGATTTGTCGGTGTAGGCTGGGCGGGACTTTTTATGCCGAAGGGAACACCTGCAGCGATTGTTAAAAAAGTATCCGATGATGTTCAAGCGATTATGAAAGAACCCGCTATGCAGCAAGCTCTTGTTCAGCGCGGCTCAACTCCTGATTTACGTTCTTTGCAAGAGTGGTCGGAGTTCGTCAAGACAGAGACTGCCAAATGGGTAGATGTTA
>JBILHV010000054.1:0-8576 GCA_044350305.1 Burkholderiaceae bacterium | reverse complement strand
GCGAATGCAGGCCGATCTTGTCGAAATCGTCACGATAAAAACTGATATCCAACATCCCCATCGGCTGAGCAAGCCCGAGATCTTTGTGAAGGCGTTGCGCAAGCCACGCGCCTCCGGAATGAATTCCCACCAGGTGCACGAGCTCAGGCGGTAGCTGTTCGATTGCATGACGCACGGCAGCCAAGAGATTGCCGTAGAGCGTTTCAGCGTCTGGCAGAGTGGCAGGGGTGTATGCGGGTGTTGTGGTGGCCATTAGTCGAGCCTCAAGTCAGCGCATCAAAGTAGCGTTGGAGAATAATAGCCGCTGCGACGGCGTCATCAGGGGCATTACCGGTAATTTTCTGCGCCTCCATGCTCGAGCCTCGCTCATCGACGAGCGCAACAGGTAGCTTGAAACGGCCCTCTAACTGGTTCGCAAAGCGTCTGCAGCGTGCGCTCGCCTCTTGCTCAGAACCATCCGTATTCAGTGCGAGACCGACCACTAGGCGTTCTGGCTGCCAAAGCTTTAGCAAGACCTCGATCCGGGCAAAGCGAGCATCGCGCGTATCGGTCTCGATGATTTCGAGCGGCCTGGCCTGCCTAAGCAAAGAATTTCCGAGAGCAACGCCTAATTTCTTGACGCCGTAATCAAAGGCGAGAAGCGTTTCCTCAGGCATGCCCCGCCACACCAGACAACATTGCAGGATCGATGCCAAGAAGTTTGAGTGCGCCCGCGTAGCGGTCCTCAGGAGGGGTGGCAAAAATGACCTCCGCGCTTGCAGGAACCGTCAACCAGGCGTTTTGCGCGATTTCGCTTTCAAGCTGCCCTGCGCCCCAGCCCGAATATCCCAGCGTGACAAGCAATTTTTCGGGCCCATTGCCCTGCGCAACGGCCTGAAGCACGTCGCGAGAAGTCGTCAAGGCAAGCTGGCCAAGCTGAATACTGGAACTAAAACTACCCGCAGGGGAGTGCAACACAAAGCCTCGATCCGTATGCACTGGCCCACCAAAATACACCGCTGCATTCTGGGGTAGTGCGATTTCAAGTTTTAGATCGATTTTTTCGAGCAAGCCGGCAACGCTCAGGTCGGTGGGACGGTTGATCACTAAACCGAGGGCACCTTTTGGACTGTGCTCGCAAAGATAAATCACCGTACCCGCAAACTCGCCGTCAACCATGCCTGGCATGGCCATCAGAAACTGATTGGACAGATCGATTGGCTCCGCGGCCGGCATAGGGTGTTGGGTCATAGGCCTGGCTTAGATCTCCATGAGCTCAAAGTCTTCTTTACGTGCACCGCATTCTGGACATACCCAGTTTGGTGGCACGTCTTCCCAGCGGGTACCGGGGGCAATTCCCTCTTCGGGGACGCCGGTCTCTTCATCGTAAATCCAACCACAAATCAAACACATCCAAGTACGCATTTTTCTCTCTTTTACTGAGGTTTAACCGCTCCGCAAGGAATTTTAGGCGGATAAAACGGCTCATCTCTTACAATGGGGTCAATCTTACAGAAACCAACAGCGCTTTGCCTGCCGATCGCTTGTCTTTTTGACATGAATTTACCTATTTCAACCCCAATTACGCTCATTTTTGGCCCATTTGATCCGACTGGCTCAGACGGTTTACCGGCCGACGCCGTGACGTGCGCCGCGCTGGGCGGGCATGCCCTCGCGACACTGACTGCCATCACTATTCAAGATACGGCGGAAAGCGAGTCGGTTTTTCCCTGTCCGGCCGAACAAATTGATGACCAGGCGCGTTGCCTGCTCGAAGATATTTCCGTCGGGGCAATCAAAGTGGGGGCGTTGAACTCAGCCGAGGCGGTGAGCGCGGTGGCACAAATCGCCGCTGATTACAGCGAAGTCCCATTAGTGCTTCACCTGGGGGCGCCAGAGATCACCACCGAACAACCCGAAGAGGAAGAAGAAGAAGAGGTAGAAGACCTTGTGGGATCTGTGCTTGAACTACTCGTGCCGCAAGCACATGTGGTGGTGATTGAAGCGCGCCGCCTGACCCAATGGATCACGGAGGACGTTTTGGAAGCTTCGGGGCCGACAGCGGGCCCGCAAGCGCTGCAGGCCATTGGTGCTGACTGGGTCTTGGTGACGGGCAGCCCGCAGCGCCCCGGCCACCTCGTAAACATATTGCTTGGTCCTGATAATGAAACGCTCACATGGCCATGGGTTGCGCCCCCAGAGCGGCTACGTGACTCTGGCGGCCTGATCGCAGCTGCGCTTGCAGCCATGTTGGCTCAAGGCCTCGACGTTGCGGAGGCAGCCAAGCAGGCCTGTGCGCACGCGGAGCAAGCACTCAGCCAATCTTTTCAACCAGGCATGGGGCGACGCATTGCCCGGCGTCACCCTCGCGCATCCTGATGAACGACCTCAGGTTTCCGCGTGGTCTCTACGGCATAACCCCGGAGTGGGACGATGCAGACAGACTCGACCACGCTGTGCGCGCAGCCGCGCGTGGCGGCATGACCGCCTTGCAATTACGCATCAAGACCGCAACGCCGACTTGGCGCAAAGCCCTCGCCATCCAGTTACGGGACACCTGCCGCGAGGTCGGTGTCGTGTTCATGATCAACGATGACTGGCGTCTTGCCCTAGAAATCGGAGCCGATGGCGTACACGTCGGACGTGAAGACGACGCCCCTGAGCGCGTTCGCCGTGCAATCGGACCCGATCTATTGCTCGGCGTGTCTTGTTACGCTGACCCTGCACTGGCCACCAAGCATTTAGCGCACCACGTTGACTACATCGCCTTCGGCGCTATGTTCGCATCACAAACAAAACCACTTGCGCCACCCGCCCCCCTTTCGGTCCTGGTTGCCGGCAAAGGACTTTGCCAGGCATTGCCGGCACCCAGACCCGCTGTCGTTGCCATCGGTGGCATCGGCGTTGCCCAAGCCGCTTCAGTGATTGCGGCAGGCGCAGACTCTCTCGCAGTCGTTGGCGGGCTCTTTGCGGCACCAAACATTGAAGAAACTGCTCGCGCATTCAGCGCGAAGTTTCAAGACGCTCAAACAAAAACCTAATACTTTCTCCTGATCAACTGGAGCATTTTCTATGCCAACTAACGCTGAACTCTTTGCCCGCGCCAGTCGCAGTATTCCTGGTGGTGTTAACTCCCCTGTCCGGGCTTTTCGCTCAGTAGGTGGCACACCGCGCTTTGTCGCACGCGCCCAAGGACCTTATTTTTGGGATGCAGAAAACAAACGCTACATCGACTACATAGGCTCATGGGGCCCAGCTATTCTGGGACACGCCCATCCGGAAGTCGTGCGCGCGGTGCAAGAGGCCGCGGTCCATGGTCTGTCTTACGGCGCTCCAACCGAAGCAGAGATTGAGATCGCCGAAATGCTCATTGCACGCATGCCTTCCATCGAGCAAGTGCGTTTGGTCAGCTCAGGCACAGAGGCCACCATGACGGCTATTCGCTTGGCTCGCGGCGCAACGGGTCGCAGCAAAATCATTAAATTCGAAGGCTGTTATCACGGCCATGCGGATAGCTTATTGGTCAAGGCAGGCTCGGGCCTGCTTACCTTTGGCAACCCAACTTCAGCAGGCGTACCGCCAGAGTTCGTTGCACACACCATTGTCTTGGACTACAACGACATCGCCGGTGTCAAAGCAGCTTTCACGCAACATGGTAAAGACATCGCTTGCATCATCGTTGAGCCCATCGCCGGCAACATGAATATGATCAAACCCGTCGCTGGCTTCCTTGAAACGCTGCGCAGCGAATGTACGGCGCATGGCGCGCTGTTGATATTCGACGAAGTCATGACGGGCTTTCGTGTCGGACCGCAAGGCGTGCAAGGACTCACAGGAATCAAGCCAGACATCACGACCCTCGCAAAAGTCATTGGTGGCGGCATGCCCATCGGTGCGTTCGGCGCAAGCGCCAAGATCATGAGTAACATCGCCCCGCTCGGCGGCGTCTATCAAGCAGGCACGCTCTCAGGCAATCCGGTTGCTGTGGCTGCCGGCATCACCACACTCAAGCTCTTAGCCAAGCCAGGCTTTTATGAAGACCTCGGCAAACGCACCCGTACGCTGTGCGACGGACTCGTCGAGCGCGCCCGCGCGCACAAGATTGCCTTTAGTGCGGACTGTGTCGGCGGTATGTTCGGCGTGTACTTCGCAGACAAGATTCCGACCACCCTCGCCGAGGTATCAGCGAGCAATATCGAGATGTTCAAGGTGTTTTTTCATGCAATGCTTGACGAGGGGGTGTACTTCGCCCCGTCGGCCTACGAGGCAGGTTTTGTCTCAAGCACACATGACGACAGCGTGATCGCGGCCACCATTGCCGCGGCTGACAAAGTGTTTGCGAAGTTAAACACCTAGATAGCGCGTCCAAAGAGAACGATCAGCGTCCAGGGCAGCTGAGCTGCCCTGCCAAACGATGCGTCCACGCTCAAGAATGATGTGGCGGTCGGCAAGCTTAATCAGACGTTCGACATATTTATCAATGACCAAAATCGTTTGGCCCGCCTCACGCAGGCGTGCCAAACATTGCCATATTTCCTCGCGGACTAAAGGTGCTAACCCTTCGGTGGCCTCGTCCAAAATTAACAATCGCGGATTGGTGACCAAGGCACGCCCAATTGCCAACATTTGTTGCTCGCCGCCCGACAATTGATTCCCCATATTGCTCTGCCGCTCGCGCAAACGTGGAAACATTTCAAAAACGCGCTCAATATCCCAGTGCTGATTAGCAAAAGCATTGCGCTGCGCGGCGAATGCGGTGAGATGCTCTCGCACTGAAAGATTGGGAAAGCACTGTCGCCCCTCGGGTACGATCGCCAAACCGAGTCGTGCAATACGGTCTGGCGTCCATCCCGAAATATCCTCGCCTCCAAAACTCAACCGCCCCGCTTGCAGGGGTAGTTGACCAAAAATTGTTCGTACGAGCGTCGACTTACCCATGCCGTTACGCCCCAGTAAGGCTACTACCTCGCCCGCACCAATCTCAAGCGACACATCGAACAGCACCTGACTCAGGCCATACCCACTTTGAATATTCTGCACACACAACATCACGTCGCCTCCTCACCAAGGTAGGCTTGTCTCACCGCTGTATTAGCACGGATCTCCTCAGGCGTGCCGGTCGCAATCACGCGCCCATACACCAGCACCGAAATACGATCTGCAAGGCGAAACACCGCTTGCATATCGTGCTCAACAAGAAGTATCGCCACGCGCCCGCGTAGCGAAGCGATCAATTCGGTCAAACGAATCGTCTCGTCGGGACCCATGCCAGCCATGGGCTCGTCGAGCAACAGCACACTGGGCTGTCCCGCAAGCGCTAACGCAAATTCTAATTTGCGCTGCTCACCGTGCGGCAACACACCCGTGGGCTGCAACCAGAGTCCTTGATCGATTGCGCACTGACCAGCCAACTGAGTCGCGGCCTCTCGAAGTGCTTGATCCGCGTACCGTGGCCGCCAAAACTCAAAACTGCTGCCAGCATGCGCTTGCACAGCAAGCATCAAGTTATCAAAGACCGAGAGCTGCTTAAAAATATTTGTAATTTGATAAGATCTCGACAGCCCCGCACGCACGCGAGCGTGCGGTGAAAGGCGGGTCAAATCACGATCACCCATCAGCAGTTTTCCTGCGTCCGGTGCAATCGTGCCGGAAAGCAAATGAATCAGTGTCGACTTCCCGGCCCCGTTTGGTCCGATGAGCGCGTGTATTTCACCTGGCAGTAACGAAAGTGAAACCTGATCACAAGCGACCAACGCACCGTATCGCTTGGTCAGATGATGGGCCTGCAATGCAATAGTCATGACGGACCGCCTTGCTTAGAAAAGCGTGCGGCTAAACTGGTCCACGCCCCCGCGAGCCCGCGCGGTGCAAACAACACGATCGCTAACAGCAACAAGCCCAACGGCATGTGCCAGTAATCGGTATACAGCCGCAAGACCTCTTCTAGCCAAAGCATCACCACAGCGCCAATCACTCCGCCATAACGCAATCCGACTCCACCTACGATCACCATAATGATCAAGCTCGCTGAGGCTGTCCAATGCATCAAACTCGGAGACACAAACAAATTGTGATTGGCGAGCAGCGCCCCAGCCAGGCCAGCCACAGCACCGGCAAAAACAAATGCCAATAATTTGATTTTGAATACGGGGTATCCCAAGGCCTCCATACGCGCCTCGTTCTCACGGATACCTTGTAGCGCCTGTCCAAAGCGCGCGTGAATCACGCGATTCATTAGCCAAAGGCATCCCACCACAACCGCTAGCACGACATAATAGGACGTCGTACTGTCTGCGAGATTCAGCCCTGGTAACTGCAGGGGTGCCGATAAGTTGATGCCATCTTCTCCGCCGTACTGGCGTAGCGAGATAAACAAATAGAACACCATCTGCGCGAATGCGAGGGTGATCATAATGAAGTAGACCCCGCGCGTACGCAACGACACGACGCCCACGATCAAGGCTAATGCCGCAGAGACCAGCATAGCGATCGGCCAACCCAACCATGCCTGTTGCAACCCCTGTGTCGAAAGAATTGCAGCAACATACGCACCCGCGCCAAAGAAGGCTGCATGCCCAAGCGCAACCATTCCACCATACCCAAGAATAAAGTTCAGGCTGGTCGCCGCCAGTGCGAAAATCAGCACGCGTCGAACAAAGGAAACATAAAAATCAAGATTCAGCGCAGGTGCGACCAGCGGAAATACAATCAACAACACAAGGCATAGCCAGGGTAGGCGCGCGCAGAGCGATTGCATACTCACCCGCGCGCCGGAAATAAGCCGGCAGGTCTAAATACCAGTACGACTGCCATCAAAATATAGATTGAAAGGGCCGCCAAGGTTGGGCCGACGCTCGAGGCCACCGCTGGTGAAAAAAATGTTTTCAATAACGTCGGCAAAAAAGCGCGCCCTGCTGTGTCTACAAAGCCCACTAGCAGCGCACCGACAAAGGCGCCACGAATCGAACCGATGCCGCCGATCACGATACACACCAGCACCAGAATCAGAATTTGCTCGCCCATGCCTGCCTGAATAGCGGTGACGGGACCAAGCATGGCGCCCGCCAGGGCTGCGAGCATTGCCCCCAAGACAAATACACCCAAAAATAATAGAGGGACACGTACGCCCATCAGAGTGGCCATTTGCCTATTGGATGCGCCGGCTCGCACCAAAACGCCTGCTCGGGTGCGCGTCACAAATAGATATAAACCAAGCGCTGCAGCGAGACCGACAGCAATGATCACCAGTCGATAAGCTGGGTACAACATATTAGGCAGAATATGCACAGGACCTGAAAGTGCCGCGGGCATACTCATCATGACGGGGGCTGGACCCCAAATCATTTTCACCACATCATTCGCAATAAGAATAATCGCGAACGTCCCCAGCACTTGCGCCAAATGATCGCGGACGACCAACCGTCGCACTAATATAAGTTCAATAATCAAACCGACAAGGCCCGTGACCACCGCAGACACCACAACCGCTAACAGAAACGATTGTGTGGCCTGCATGGTCTGGGCGGCGACATAGGCGCCCGCCATGTACAGCGAGCCATGCGCCACATTCAGGATATCCAGAATCCCGAATACGAGCGTCAGACCCGCGGCAATCAAAAACAACATTAACCCGAACTGCAATCCATTTAGCAGTTGCTCGGCGATCAGCGTTGCGCTCATGTCAGGACTGCAGTCGGGTCACGTTCGCTTATTTCTTGCACTCGCCAACGTAGACGTCCTGGTAGGAATCAAACACTTTACCCACCAGCTTGTTCGTGATGCTGCCATCTGCGGCCTTTTCAATGACGCGAACGTAATAGGGCTGGATCGGGAAATTGTTCACGCCATACTTAAAGGGGCCGCGCACCGAGGAGAAGTCAGCCTTTTTAAGCGCAGCGAGCACCGCAGCGCGATCAGCAACTTTTCCGTTGACGGCCTTGACGGCCGCGTCAATTGCCATCATCGTGTCGTAGGCTTGGGCAGCATAAACGGTGGGCTGACGATTGTTGTATTCCTTACGGAAAGCAGCAACAAACGCTTTATTTCGCGCATTATCCAAATCGTGAGCCCATTGCGCGGTGTTAAACATGCCGATCATTGGCTCACCCACGGCGCGAATTACATCTTCGTCTGCCGAGAATCCAGGCCCGACGATTTTGACGCTTTGATTCAGCCCAGCTGAGACAAACTGCTTAATAAAGTTGATGCCCATGCCTCCAGGCAAGAAAATATAAATCGCATCAGGCTTTGCATCGCGGATCTGTGCAAGCTCTGCGGCGTAGTCGATTTGTCCAAGCTTGGTGTAAACCTCCTGAGCCACAGCCGTCTTGTACCCCCGCTTGAAACCGTTCAAGGCATCCTTGCCAGCTGGATAATCAGGGGCCATGATGACCATTTTCTTAAAGCCACGGTCTGCCGCAACCTTGCCGGCAGCTTCGTGAAACGCATCGTTCTGATAGGACACGCCGAAAAAATAGTCATTACACTGGGCGCCCGCGAACTGGCTGGGGCCTGGGTTGTTCGACAGGTAAGGGACTTTCGCGGCGAAGAGCGCTGGGCCGACGGCAAGCGCCACGTTCGAGCCAATCGGTCCGGTA
>JBILHV010000342.1:0-2785 GCA_044350305.1 Burkholderiaceae bacterium | reverse complement strand
GTTTCCAACCCGTTCGCACACGGTGGCTGCCCAAGGTGGTATTGGTGCGTCGCTTGGCAACATGAGTGAAGACAACTGGTACTGGCACATGTATGACACAGTGAAGGGATCGGATTGGTTAGGTGACCAAGACGCGATCGAATTCATGTGTCGTGAAGCACCTAATGCTGTGTATGAGCTCGAGCACTTCGGTATGCCTTTCGACCGAAACCCCGATGGCACGATCTATCAGCGTCCGTTCGGTGGCCACACTGCCAACTTCGGTGAAAAGCCTGTTCAACGCGCTTGCGCTGCCGCTGACCGTACGGGTCACGCTTTGTTGCACACGCTCTATCAGCGTAACGTGGCTTCACGTACGCAGTTTTTCGTTGAGTGGATGGCGCTGGATCTGATTCGCAACGACGCGGGTGATGTGTTGGGTGTGACAGCACTCGAGATGGAAACCGGTGAAATCTATATTTTCGAAGCCAAGACGACCGTGATCGCCACGGGCGGCGCTGGACGTATTTGGGCCGCCTCGACCAATGCCTTCATCAATACCGGTGACGGCATGGGCATGGCTGCTCGCGCTGGTATTCCCATGATGGATATGGAGTTCTGGCAGTTCCACCCAACCGGTGTTGCGGGTGCGGGCGTTCTCATTACTGAGGGTGTGCGCGGCGAGGGCGGAATTTTGCTGAACAAAGACGGCGAGCGCTTTATGGAGCGCTACGCCCCGACGCTGAAAGACTTGGCGCCGCGTGACTTTATTTCGCGTTGTATGGACCAAGAAATTAAAGAAGGTCGTGGCTGCGGTCCGGACGGCGCTTATGTGCACTTGAAGCTTGATCACTTGGGCGCTGACGTCATCAATAAGCGTCTGCCTTCGATTCTTGAAATCGGGCATAAGTTTGCCAACGTCGATGCAACGAAAGAACCCATCCCTGTTGTGCCAACCATTCATTATCAGATGGGTGGTATTCCCTGCAACTACCACGGTCAAGTGACGGTTTGGGATGGTAAAGAGGCTCAAATCGTTAATGGTCTATACGCGATTGGTGAGTGCTCGGCCACTTCGGTCCACGGCGCAAACCGTTTGGGTACAAACTCCTTGCTCGATTTGATCGTGTTTGGCCGCGCTGCGGGCAATCACATTGTGGCGGCGCATCCGGAACGTCAGCGTTCACATCAGCCGCTGCCACAAGCTTCGGTTGATTTCTCCTTGGATCGCGTCAACAAGCTTGAGTCGCGTACAACCGGTGAGCGCACTCAGGTGGTGGGTAACGACATTCGTAATGCGATGCAGCAGCATTGCGGCGTATTCCGCACGATGGCGTCTCTTAAAGAAGGCGTGGCTAAGATTGATGCGCTCGCTGAAAAAGTCGACAATATTGCTTTCCAAGATAAGTCGAAAGTTTTCAACACGGCTCGCATTGAAGCGCTGGAACTCAGCAACATGATTGAAGTTGCACGCTCGACGATTCACTCGGCTGCAGCGCGCACTGAAAGTCGTGGCGCGCACGCGTTGGATGACCATCCAAACCGTGACGACGAGAACTGGATCAAGCACACGCTTTGGTATTCCAAGGGCAATCGCCTGGATTACAAGCCGGTGCAGATGCAGCCTCTCACCGTTGATAGTTTCCCTCCCAAGACGCGTACATTTTAAGATCAGGACACCTGGAACACATCATGAGCACCAAACGCATCGTGAAGTTTGAAATCTACCGCTACGATCCAGACAAGGACGAGCGTCCCTACATGCAAAAGCTCGAGGTTGAGCTGCAGCCCACTGACAAAATGTTGCTTGATGCGTTGATGCGTATCAAGATGGATGTGGATGACAGTTTGGCCTTGCGTCGTTCGTGCCGTGAGGGTGTCTGTGGCTCAGATGCCATGAACATCAACGGCAAAAACGGTTTGGCTTGTACGACCAACATGCTCGAATTAAAGGAGCCTGTTGTGTTGCGTCCCTTGCCAGGCTTGCCAGTGATTCGTGATCTGATTGTTGATATGACGCACTTCTTCAATCAGTATCATTCGATTCGTCCTTACCTGATCAACGACACGGCCCCTCCAGAGAAAGAGCGCCTGCAGACCCCCGCTGCACGCGAAGAGCTCGACGGTCTATATGAGTGCATCTTGTGCGCGTGCTGTTCGACGTCGTGCCCGTCGTTTTGGTGGAACCCTGACAAATTTGTAGGCCCTGCTGGCTTGTTGCAGGCGTACCGTTTTATTGCGGATACGCGTGATCATGCAACCAGCGAGCGTCTGGACAATCTTGAAGATCCTTACCGTTTGTTCCGTTGCCACACCATCATGAACTGTGTCGATGTGTGCCCGAAGGGTTTGAATCCGACGCGCGCAATTGGCAAGATTAAAGAAATGTTGGTCCGCCGTACGGTATAAGGGTAAAAGTATGAGCAAACTAACAGATCTCGATCGCACGCGCTTACGTTGGCGTGCGCGTCGTGGCCTGTTAGAGAACGATCTCATCATCACCCGATTTCTGGATGAGCATGAGACGACGCTTACTGACCTTGACGTGAGTGCGCTCACTCAATTATTTGAGCTTGGTGATAATGAATTGTTAGATTTGCTGTTGGCGCGCATCGAACCCGAAGGGGCGCTTGATAAGCCAGAAGTCAAATCTGTATTAACGCAGTTGCGCGCGGCTTAAGTAGGGTTTGACTACTAGGCTGGTATTGAATCGAGAACTTTACAGAAGGAACCTAACGATGAAACTGTCCGACAAAAAAGCTACGCTCTCGTTCTCCGACGGCAGTCCCTCCGTCGAGTTTCCAAT
>JBILHV010000341.1:0-2801 GCA_044350305.1 Burkholderiaceae bacterium | reverse complement strand
GTCAAACAATCGAACATCTCGAAGATGGTCAATGATAAAAACGGCAAACAAAAAGGCTTTATCACGCAGCCTGCAGTGTTGAGCCGCACACCCGCCGACGTCGTGACCACTGCACCGCAGTGGGGCGAGCACACCGACGAGGTCTTAGGGGAAGTTGGGTACTCGGCCGATGAGATCGCCAAGTTCCGCGAACAAGGCGTTGTCTAGGCAAATTTCTTTACCTAGACGTGACGGCACTTAAGCTTCGTCAACGATGGGGTTGGACAGTACGCCAATCCCATCGATTTCAATTTCAATCGTATCGCCTTTCTTCATAAAGACCGGTGGCTTGCGGGCATAGCCCACGCCAGCTGGCGTTCCAGTGATGACCACATCACCAGGCTCCAGCGTCATGCATTCCGTGATCAACACTAGCGTTTCAACGACGCCCCACAAAAAGTTTTTGGTGTTAGCGTCCTGCATGATCTGTCCGTTTAGGCGCGACTGAATCCGCAAACCATCGGCAGCACGCGGTAACTCATCGGGCGTGACGAGCCAAGGACCAAAAGCCCCCGTGCCGTCAAAGTTCTTGCCGATGGTCCACTGGGTAGACTTGCGCTGATAGTCGCGCAAGCTGCCATCGTTAAAGGCGCTATAGCCGGCTACGTAGTCCAGTGCGTTCTGTTCAGTAAGATGACGCGCACGCTTGCCCACAACAAAAGCCAGTTCCGCTTCGTAGTCGAACTTATCAGACACCTTGGGACGAATCATTGGCGCAAGATGCCCCACCATTGAACTCGGCCCACGCATAAAGAAAGCTGGATACTCAGGACGAGCATGACCACCTTCCGCCGCATGGTCTGCGTAGTTCAAACCCAGACAAATAATTTTGCTGGGCTTATCCACCAAGGGAATAAAACTCACGCCCGCTAAAGGATGAATCACCGCATTGGAAGCTTTAGCCAGCTGCGCCACCCGATCCATCGCACCAACAGTCTCGATGATTTCAAGCAAACTTTTCGGCAACGCGGCATCGGTTGCGGATAGATCAATAAACTCTTTGGTGTCAGGTGCTCTTAGCAAGCCGACGCGTTTCTGTTTGTTTTTGTCTTGGTAGCTAAATAAGCGCATGTTGTGCTCCGTTTGTTATAAATTCAAAAACCAAAATCTATCAGAATGCGGACTCACAGCACAGCCCACTCAAGCCACCCACAGCCAAACACCGACGATGATACCCAACCCGATTCGGTACCAGGCAAACACGCGGTAGGTGTGTTTTGAAACGAATGCCAACACCGCGCGCACCACCAGCAGCGCGCACAGAAACGCACTAATGAAACCGACGGCGATCGCCAACATATCTTGCTGGCTCAACAAGCCCGCGTGCTTATAAGTATCGTAGAGAGCGGCAGCAAGCATCGTCGGCATTGCCAGAAAAAAAGAAAACTCGGTCGCCGTTTTGCGCTGAATACCAGAGAGCATCCCACCGATAATGGTGGCGCCAGAGCGCGAAGTCCCCGGCACCATGGCCAAACACTGGGCGCACCCTACTGCCAACGCCTGCTTCCAGCTAATTTGCTCGAGCGTACACGCCTGGGGACGTGCCTCAAGGACCGCAGCCTCTGCAGGGGAACGACGACGTTCAACCCACAACATAATCAAGCCACCCAGAACGAGTGTGACTGCCACCACGCCCGGATGAAAAAATAACGCCTTAATCATTTTTATAAATAGCAGTCCAATAATCGCTGACGGCAGAAAGGCAATCAACAGATTACGCGTAAAGGCCAGCTCAACCGGATTCAAACGCAAGGTCCCCACAATCATTTGAATCAATCGCTGCCGAAAGATCCACATCACAGCTAGGATCGAGCCAAGCTGGATCACCACTTCAAACACTTTAGCTTCATCCGATTCAAAATTGATCCAGTTGCCAAACAGAATCAGATGACCGGTACTGGATATCGGCAAGAATTCCGTTATGCCTTCCAATACACCTAAAAAGAAAGCTTTCAGCAAATAAATACTTTGATCGGTCATAAGAACCTACAGGGGTTTCGTCGATTTACGGTCTGGGACTCGGAAAGGTTTGATGCGAAACATACCGCCCGTCAGGGGTTACGCGTGTCAACACGATATCCCCCACACCAATCGCTTGTCCTGTGAAGGCCTCAATATTGACGTGATGCGTCACGTAGATGAGGGGCTGTTTTGGAAAGGCCTTCAGATTTGCAGCGATCAAATTTTGTAGAGCGCGATTCTGTGCGTCACGGCGACGCATATCGTCAAAGAAAGAACCGAGAGCCGACTCAATGAGAACAGGTCCCTTATTCATCAAAGTCGCCGTATCCACGCAACGGCACCAGGCACTACTAAACATCTTCGCACTCTGAATCTTACGATCGGCGAGCCACTGCCCAATCGCGATAGACTGTCTGCGCCCATAGTCCCCAAGATTACGCTGCGTCGCACACTGGTCTAGCTTATAGCCACCGGGATCACCAACGCCGGGTGCATCCGCATGACGAATCATCAACACATACTCGCCGTTCGTTAAGTCACTCAACAAGTCCGCTCGAGCGACTCCTGTCAAACTAAACAGACATACAAGCGCGGTGAATACCGCGCTCGCGAATCTTTTAAAATGTATATCGATCATCATGGAAGCACCTAGCACTTAAGATTTACGCTCAAACGATTTACGCTCAAACGATTTACGCTCAAACTGCCGCAATTGTTTTGAATACCAGAACGGTGAGACCGCCAAAATCACATTCATCATCGAAAAAATAATGCTGACGTTATAACCGCCCGAGAAGTCA
>JBILHV010000340.1:0-2811 GCA_044350305.1 Burkholderiaceae bacterium | reverse complement strand
GCGTGGGCTCGCAGTCGGATCGGTCTTGACCAACACCGCAAAGCAGTTTCCGTAGATGCCATTTGAGATCCACATCTTGTTGCCGTGAATGATGTAGTCGTCACCATCGCGCACAGCCGTGGTCCGGATAGCCTGCAAGTCCGTGCCGCAGTCAGGTTCAGTCAACGCGATACCGCCGCGCAGCTCTCCTGTGGCAAAGCGCGGCAAGAAAGCGCGCTTTTGCTCTTCAGTGCCGTTTCTCTGCAGCGCTGCGGCCATGATGATGTGTGAATTGATAATGCCAGAAACCGACATCCACACGATCGAAATGTGTTCGATGATTTTGGCGTAGGTCACAGTCGACAAGCCCAAGCCACCATACTCAGGTGCGATGAGACAGCCGAAAAGACCCATTTCTTTCATCTTTTCGACAATCTCTGCCGGGTATTCATCGTCATGCTCGAGTTGCCAAGCGTAAGGCTTCACTTCTTTTTCTAGGAAGCGATCGACCATGTCGAGAATAATACGTTCCTGATCTGCGTCTTGAGTACTCATTGTTTCTAATCTCCGGTGCTGCGCTGAGTGTGTTGATAGATAAATAAAATGATTGTTAGGCGATACGACCGAGACATGTCGCCAAGTCTCGGGCCGAACCTTTTTCAAGGCCCAACACACGCTCTTCGATTTCAAGACTGCGCGTAGCGGACACTTGTCGAGCGGCGTTGTCGCGATATTTTGTAATGATGTCTTGAGCCGTGAGTGGTCGATCAACTGAGCCTCGGTTCATCGCTTCACGCTCGCGAATGATGCGACCATCTTTTAGTTCGACAATCACCTCACCATCGAAGTACTTGGGGAATTGACTCGCAGGATCCACCGAGTATTCAGTAATTGCAGCCAGCGCCAAGACCTTAGGGTCTGACAAGGCAGGCTCATCGATATCGTCCAGCGTCAGGCGCCCTTTTAACAAAGCCGTGCCGACTAGATAAGGGATGCTGAACTGCGCTTCGTAAGAATTTGCAGGCTTGCGCTTGGCTGCTTCGGGCTCACAAACAGTCTTCACGACTTCAGCGGGCACAAGCACCTCAACACGTTTGATCTGATCCGCACGTACGCCTTGGGCGTAAATACGCGCAGCAGCGTCAACGCCTGCGTGAGTGAAATGACAGGCTGGAAGAGGCTTGACGGACACGCGTTCTAATTCCCAGACCTTACCAAGATCTTTTGTGGCCAAGCTTAAGTCGTAATCATCACGACCCGCGAGGTGGCTGGCATATAAACCAAAGCGCCCTTCATACGCTAGGCGTGTTCCGGTATAGCCATGACGACCGAAGGTCGCAGCCGTCACGCCCGCATACCCAGCCCATCCGGGATGCATCCGCTTATTCCAGGCACCGTCATTGAGAAACTCCAGACTCCCGGAGGCGACCGACAAGGCAATGCCTTGTGCATCCACATACTGCGCTGCGTTCAATCCAAGCAACCAACCCGTGAGCATCGTGCATCCAAAGGTGCCGATTAATCCAGTTGGATGAAAGCCGATTTGATGAAAGCCACCTTTCGCAACCGATCCAAGCCGTGCAGCCACTTCCACTCCGAGCACAAAAGCGGTGAGCATGTCGGCACCGCTTTTATCGTGCTTAGCCGCTACAGCGAGCGCAGTAGGCAAGGTCGAGGTCGTCGTATGAATCACGCCTTGGGCATGTGTATCGTCATAGTCCAGGCCATGAATCAAAATGCCATTCATCAAAATAGAATTTCGGAGATCTAAGCGTTTATTCGACCCTAACACCGCGGAGTCACCACCCGAATCTAATTCCGTGATCGCTGCCATCGCACGCTTTGAAAAATCATAGCCATGCGAGGCAAGCGCAATCCCAAACGCATCAAGCATCAACAACTTGGCGCGCTCACGCACTGCTGGCGGGATGTCCGCAGCCTTTAAGTTAATGGCGAAGGCGGCGATTTGCTCTGAAATTGCGCGGCCTGCTGCAGGGGTACTGGGTGTCTGGTTTGTCATCATGATCTCGAGTTAGTCGACCTTGGCACCGGAAAGCTTGACGGCAACCGCCCATCGCTTAAGCTCGGCTTCGATAAACGTCTTAAATTCGCTCGGAGAGTTGCCAACGGGCACAGCACCCAATGCCGCAAGCTTGTCGGAGAACTCTTTCTCTTTGAGAGACTTCATGGAAATACTCGAGAGCTTGCTGATGACATGTTCTGGCGTTTTAGCTGGCGCAACCAAGCCAATCCATGCAACCGCCTGGAAACCGGGATAGCCAGATTCGGCAACGGTTGGAATATCCGGTGTGACTGCTGCGCGTTCCGCACTTGATACGGCAATCGCGCGCAACCGTCCAGATTTAATGTGCGGAATGGCACCTGGTCCCGTTTCAAACATCACTGAAATCCGGCCCGCCATCAAATCAGTTAATGCTGCCGGTCCGCCTTTATAGGGAACGTGCGTCATATCGATTCCGGCTGCCTGCTTAAAGAGTTCCATAATCAGATGGTTCGTGACTCCACTGCCTCCTGAGCCATAATTTATTTTGCCAGGATTCTTTTTCGCTAATTCGACCAGGTCTTTAATCGTTTTAACTGGCAAGTCTGGATTAACAACGAGGTATTGTGGCACGACAGCGATCAAACTGATTGGCGCAAAGTCACGCAATACGTCGTAAGGCAGATCTTTATACAACGCCGGGTTCACGGCTAAGGTCGCGCTCGAGCCCATCATTAATGTCAGTCCGTCGGGCGTAGCGCCCGCGACAATACGACTACCCAGGATTCCAGACGCACCGGGACGGTTATCTACGATGAAATTCGATCCAG
>JBILHV010000339.1:0-2820 GCA_044350305.1 Burkholderiaceae bacterium | reverse complement strand
AATGAATATTTACGAACAAGACCTGGCTAAAAACGCAGCCAACTACACACCGTTGACTCCCGTTGACTTTATCGTGCGTGCCGCGGAAGTATTTCCCGACCGGCTTGCCGTGATTCATGGCCCGCTTCGCCGCACTTGGTTGCAGACCTATCAACGGAGTATGCAGCTCGCACACGCATTACGCGCCTTGGGCGTGAAGAAAGGCGACACCGTCACGGCGATGTTGGCGAACACGCCAGAAATGATCGAAAGTCACTTTGGAGTGCCCGCTCTGGGCGCGGTGCTCAATGCCTTGAATACACGGTTGGACGCAGCGAGCCTGACCTATATGTTGAACCATGCGCAAGCGAAGGTCGTTCTCGTCGATCGTGAGTTTGCAAAGGTGATGCACGAGGCAATCGCTAACGCCCAGGTCAAACCCGTCGTGATTGATATTGATGATGCTCAATATCAAGGCCCGGGCGATCGCATTGGCACCCATGAATATGAGTCCCTACTCGCCGCTCAGGCCACGCGTGCCGCGCAAGAGCCGATTCATTTCACAGGCGACGAATGGGATGCCATTGCGTTGAACTACACCTCCGGCACCACCGGGGAACCCAAAGGCGTCGTGTATTCGCATCGCGGCGCCCAGCTATCCGCAATCAGTAATATTCTGGAATGGGACTTGCCTTCGCACGTCGTCTATTTGTGGACCCTGCCGATGTTTCATTGCAACGGCTGGACCTATCCTTGGGCGATCGCAGCACGTAGTGGTGTCAATGTTTGTTTACGTAAGGTGACCCCCGAAGGCGTGTTTGGTGCGATTCGCGATTACAACGTGACCCATTTTTGTGGTGCGCCGATCGTGCACACCATGCTGGTCAATGCACCCGACGCCTTGAAGAAAGACGGCATGAGCAAACTGAACGGCCGGCGCGTACAAGCCATGGTGGCCGGTGCCGCACCTTCCGCGACTTTGATTGAAAGCATGGAATCCTTGGGTATCACGCTGACCCACGTATACGGCCTGACCGAGGTCTATGGCCCCTGCACCGTGTGTGCACCACAAGAAGACTGGGATGGGTTGCCCGTCGCGGACAGGGCTGTCTTCAATGCCAGACAAGGCGTGCGTTATCACCTGCAGGCTGGGGCCGATGTGCTTGATCCAGAAACCTTGCAACCTGTGCCACGTGACGGCACAACCATCGGTGAGATCGTTCTGCGCGGCAACATGGGGATGAAAGGTTATCTGCGTAACGCAAAAGCCACCGAAGCTGCTTTTGCCGGCGGCTGGTTTCATACCGGCGACCTGGGTGTGCGCTACCCCGACGGCTACATCAAGATCAAAGATCGTAGCAAAGACGTCATTATTTCCGGAGGCGAAAATATCTCTAGTATTGAAATTGAAGATGTGTTGTACAAACATCCCGCTATTCTCGCGGTAGCTGTTGTGGCCAAGCCGCATCCCAAGTGGGGCGAAACCCCTTGCGCCTTCATTGAACTCAAGCCTGGTGCGCAAGTCAGCGCGGCAGATTTAATTCAGCACTGCAAAAAACACTTGGCTGGTTTTAAAGTGCCTGGGGCAGTAGAGTTTGGAGAGCTTCCCAAGACCTCGACGGGCAAGATCCAGAAATTCGAGTTGCGCAAGCGATCGGGGGCTGTCCACGCGATTGACGTGTAATGCCTTTTAGTTGATAGGCCCTACCGGAAACACCTGCGACTGGGTGATGCATTGTGCGATGGATCACCACGGTATACTCGCTCAAGATCAATCGGCGTAGCTTGAAATCGGGATCGTAGGGCAGATCAATATAAATGAAAAAAATACTTGTTACAGGAGCCGCTGGCTTCTTGGGATCGCACCTTTGCGACCGGCTTGTAGAGCAGGGCCACAAAGTGGTTGGGTTAGATAGCTTTTTTACTGGAAGTAAAAAAAATCTCGACACAGTCCTTAGACACCCAAACTTTGAGTTGATTAAGCACGACGTAGTCGATCCATTGGCGCTAGGTAATCTCGACGAAATATATAACTTGGCTTGCCCTGCTTCGCCCGTCCATTACCAGCATGATCCGATCCACACGATGAAAACGTCAGTGCTCGGAGCGCTCAACCTGCTCGAGCTCGCGCGCAATTCAAATGCCAAAATATTTCAAGCATCCACCTCAGAGGTTTACGGAGATCCGAGCGTACATCCGCAAACTGAAGAGTATTGGGGGAACGTCAATCCGGTGGGCATTCGGAGTTGTTATGACGAAGGCAAGCGAGCGGCAGAAACAATTTTTTTCGACTACCAACGGACCTATCAATTAAAAATTAAGGTCGTACGAATATTTAATACCTATGGACCGCGTATGGACGTTGATGACGGACGCGTGGTGAGCAATTTCATCGTACAGGCGCTGCAAGGCAATGATTTGACGATATACGGAGACGGGAGTCAGACGCGAAGCTTTTGTTACGTGGATGACTTGATAGAGGGGTTTCTGCGGTTAATGGGTAGCGATGATTCGGTGAGTGGCCCGATCAATTTAGGTAATCCCGGCGAATTCACGATGATAGAGCTGGCCGAAAAGGTGCTGCGCCTAACGGGCTCCAAGAGCAAGCTTGTTTACAAACCGCTACCCCAGGACGACCCCAAGCAGCGGTGCCCAGACATTACCAAGGCAAGGCAGAGCCTAGATTGGCAGCCGATGATTGCTTTGGATGAAGGCCTTGCGCGAACGGTCGCATATTTTCGGCGTGCGCTAGAGGCCTAGTTTTTTTGTAAGACGGCAGACCAAGAGAGTTGTAAATGAAAATAAATAGTACGGAATCAAGATTCGCGGTGGTCATGCCAA
>JBILHV010000338.1:0-2823 GCA_044350305.1 Burkholderiaceae bacterium | reverse complement strand
GTGCAGTGTGGCAGGCGGCTTGGGTTGGACAAAGGGCAGGTGCTCGACCAAGCGCTGGAGGAGGCTGCGTTTGGCGAGCGCACGTTCACGCATGTGCGGACTCCAGACGAATCTGGTCGCAGGCGATACCAACAAGGCCCCAGCGTGCTTGAGCGGAAGAGACGGTCACGATTAAGGCGTCATGAATAAAGTGATGCTGTGTATTATCGTGCAGATTACCGTCTGCGATCGAGCAGGCAACGGCATATTGTCCGTTAGGCAACAGCGGCAGCGTGAAATCAAAGACTGCGGTGACACGTTGCCCAGCTAGGACCGGGGCTTCCTGACCCTCGGTCGTGATACGCAGGGTGTTTTCACCAAATAAATCTTGGCCAAGTCGGTCGCGCAAGAGAAAGCCGATGATGGGGCGCACGAGCCGTTGGCTGGCCTGGATCGTGATGCGCATGCTGACCTTCTCGCCACCCTCGAAACATTCGCTCTCAGGATGGTTTAGATTGATCAACTGAACCTGGGTGATGCGCGCCACACCGGTTTCCCAGCCTTTGGTGTGGGTCTCTGGGGGCAGGCTTTGCAAGACCACCCCATCACCCGCAACCTGCTGGAGTGCATATTGCAGATAGGACTCGGCGACTTCTTTTGCGGGGCCCATTTGCTGGATGCGACCGGTGTCTAGCCAAACAGCGCGGTCACACAGGTTTTGCACGGCAGCCATGTCGTGGCTGACAAAGAGTAGGGTGCCGTGCTGTTTAAAGTCCCGGATAAAGCGCATGCATTTCTGGACAAAGACCGCGTCGCCCACTGCTAGCGCTTCATCGATGATCAAAATGTCGGCGTCCACATGCGCGATGACGGCAAAGGCCAGTCTCACGACCATGCCGGTCGAATAGGTTTTGACTGGCTGGTGGATAAATGCACCAATATCAGCAAAGGCCAGCATCTGTTCGGTTTTTTCTGCGAGTTGTGCATCGGTGATGCCATAGAGCGCTGCGGTCATGCGGAGGTTTTCCAGCCCCGTAAATTCTGGGTCAAAGCCTGCGCCAAGCTCGAGTAGTGCGGCGACTTTGCCCTGGGTGTCGACCTGTCCGCTTGAGGGTTTAATGGTGCCGTAGATCAGTTGCAGGAGCGTGGACTTGCCACTGCCGTTGCGACCGACGACGGCGACAGACTCTCCGCGCACAACGCTAAAGCTGATGTCTCGGAGTGCAAAAAAGTCTGTATAGAGCCCAGTTTTTTTTGGGCGTAGGATCTGGATCAGGCGATTGATCGGCTGATGAAAGTTGCGATAGCTTTTGCTCAGCCCTGAGACGGTAATCGCGGTGGTAGATAATAAATTAGGCGCTTGGGTCGACATCGCTTGGGTCGACACCGCTTGGGTTGACCGCGTTTGGCTTGGGCTAGAGGACATCGACAAACCCATCGCTCGTCAGATCAAACCAGAAGAAGCCTGCGCAGTACACTAGCAAGCTCAAGCCCAGAAACCCGAGATAAGATCCCCAGGCCGGTGCCGTGCCGCCGATCATGATTCCGCGGAGCATTTCGATTTCGATCGCCAGCGGGTTGAAGGACAGGATGGCCTGCAGATCCATCGGCATCGACTCGAGTGGAAAGAAAATCGGTGATAAAAATAGTAGACCGGTCACCACAAAACGTACGACTTGGGTGATGTCACGCATATAGGCGCTTAGCGACGCGATGATCCAACACAGGCCCAGCACAAATAAAATCAGAGGCAGCAGAACCAAGGGTAAATAAAGTGCCGTCAGAGGCGGGAGCCCCAGAGCAAACACATAGATTACGAGCCAGATGACCAGCCCGAGTGCTGCATCGCAAAGCGCTAATCCCACCGGTATGCTGGGCAGAATGCGAATCGGGAAGCGGACTTTTTTGATCAGATTGCTGTGCGCACGCAAGACGGCGGGGGCTGCCTGAAGCGACTCAGAGAAAATATTAAAGACCACGAGTCCCAAGTACAGATTGAGCGCAAAACTGACGCCGCTTGATGTCTGGCCACCCCATTTGACACCTAAGATGTGCTGAAACACTAAGGTGTAGA
The DNA here is from genome assembly GCA_044350305.1 of Burkholderiaceae bacterium. Lineage (GTDB taxonomy): Bacteria > Pseudomonadota > Gammaproteobacteria > Burkholderiales > Burkholderiaceae_B > Zwartia. The sequence goes on along the minus strand of JBILHV010000338.1, from coordinate 770 downwards.
TGCTGAGCATGATGATCGGATTGATCACTAGCCAAAGCAATCCCGCCCAGGAGTTTTTGTAGCGGGCCTGCAAGTCGCGTGTGATGAACATACGCAACAGCTTGCGGTCTTGGAAGGGATGCATAAATGCATACCAGAGTTGATAGATAAAACGAGCCATAACCTCGAATTATCGCCGATGCAGGCTATGTCTAGGGTTTGTACGGTAAAAATTATCAACTTTTTGTTTGAAATCATTTATTCTTTGACCATAGCCGTACACACCCATACCCAAAATAATTTAGGAGCTTAAATGGCGATCGTCACAAACGTAAATTCATATACAGGCACCCCTGAGGATGACGAGATTGTAGGTATCGATGGTGGGAGCTCAGATACCCTAGCGGGCGCTGATGGCGCGGACTTTATAGACGGGTTGGGAGGCGACGACAGCTTAGCAGGTGGTGCTGGCAACGACACCATTTATGGCCGCGATGGCAACGATAGGCTTGATGGTGGTGAAGGAAATGACTATCTGATGGGTTACGAAGATAATGATGTAGTGTGGGGCGGAAGCGGAGACGACACGCTGTTTGGTCACGCAGGTAGTAATGCTATTGACGGCGGAATCGGAGACGACCTGATTTTATTTGGAATAGGTCAAGATACCGTTGATGGTGGGGATGGCACCGACAAATTGGGTTTTGCTTTTTATGACTTGGGAGTGGGTGTTGAGATTACGCTGGCTGCTACCGGTAGTGGCAGTGGATCTATCGACGTAAATAGTGTAA
>JBILHV010000053.1:0-8702 GCA_044350305.1 Burkholderiaceae bacterium | reverse complement strand
CGACGCAGATTTTTGTTTTATTTCGCGCGACGTGACCGCAGCGTCAACGAAACATCATATCGTGCCCGAAACGCAATACGTCTACGACGCGATGCGCAACTCCAAGGCGCTACAGTGGGTACACATTCATTCCGCCGGCGTTGATCGCCAGATATTTCTCGACCTCATGGCACGAGGTGTGACGGTGACAAGCTCGTCCGGTGCAAGTGCGGGCATCGTTGCACAAACCGCTTTAACGGGCTTGCTATCTTTAGGTCGTCGCTTTCCCCAGCTCGCACGCGCCCAACGCGCCCACGCCTGGGAGCCTTTCTTCAAGGTCGGTCAGCCTCCAGAGCTCGAAGGGCAGACGGCAACAATCGTTGGCTGGGGCCCCATTGGCCAAAAGCTTGCTGCCTGGCTCGGTGCGATCGGTTTAAAAATCATTGTGGTCCGACAATCGGCCAGTTCGACGATCCCTGATATTCCCGTGGTCTCATTTGCTGACTTTCAATCTGTCTTGCCCAAAACGGATTGGCTTGTCCTGGCCTGTCCGCTGACCGCCCTCACAACGAACTTAGTTTCGGCCAAGGCGCTCAGTCTCATGAAGCCTTCCGCACATATCGTGAATATTTCACGCGGTGTGGTGATCGATGAACCCGCCATGATTGATGCTTTGCAGAATGGTCGTCTTGCGGGCGCGTATCTCGATGTGTTCGCGCAAGAACCCCTTTCACCTGACTCTCCGCTGTGGGATATGCCGAATGTGATTTGCACGCCGCACACCGCGGGGTTTTCAGATGCGATTTTGCAACGCATGGCCGAGAAGTTTCTTGAAAACGTTGGGCACTTCGCCCGAGGTGAGCCGCTGATAAACGTCGCAAAGCTGGCGTAGTCGGCAGGGGTAGCGTACAATGTCGCCACGGCACAACGTTCCAGTCCTCGTGCCGCGCTAAGCCCCAACTCTGTGGGCGCTCGCCTCCAAGGCGTTTTTACTCCCTGTTCGTCTGCCCCGATTGGAGTCCACATTGACTTGTGGACCGGCATGACGATGGAGCTGTTCTCTTGTCTACTACGACTACCTTTGCTGACCTCGGGTTGGCTGATTCCCTTTTGCGCGCTATTGCTGATGCTGGCTACACCGCGCCCACCCCTATTCAAGCCCAGGCCATTCCGCGCGTTCTCGCGGGTGGAGACCTGTTGGCTGCAGCACAAACAGGAACCGGCAAAACCGCCGGCTTCACACTACCCATTCTGCACATGCTGTTGGCTAAACCGATTGAGTTGCGCAAACCCGGTCGCCCTCGTGTATTGATTCTGACCCCCACGCGCGAACTGACCGCACAGGTTGAAGAATCCGTTAAAACCTATGGCGTACATACCAAGATCTCCTCAATGGTGATCTTCGGTGGGGTGAACATTAATCCGCAGATCTCGGCACTGCGCAAGCCCATCGACATTTTGGTTGCAACACCCGGACGTCTGCTTGATCATTGCCAACAGCGCACCGTTGATTTGTCTGGCGTAGAGATTTTGGTGCTTGACGAAGCCGATCGCATGCTCGACATGGGCTTCATTCGTGACATCCGCAAAATTTTGGCGATGTTGCCGCGTCAGCGCCAGAACCTGCTGTTCTCGGCAACATTTTCAGACGAGATCCGCGAACTTTCAAAAGGCGTTTTGCATAACGCAAGCGAAGTGTCTGTCGCAGCGCGTAACACGACGGCTGAACGCGTCGACCAAACCGTGCATATCGTCGATCAAGCGCACAAGCGCGATATTCTCAGCCACATTATTCGCGAAAGCGGATGGCATCAGGTACTCGTGTTCACCCGTACAAAACACGGCGCCAACCGGCTCGCCGAGAAACTCGTGAAAGACGGACTATCTGCCTCTGCGATCCACGGCAATAAAAGCCAGGCTGCACGCACCCGCGCGTTAGACGATTTCAAAAAGGGTAAGGTTGCCGTATTGGTCGCCACCGACATTGCAGCACGCGGCCTCGATATCGATCAGCTTCCGCAGGTCGTTAACTTTGAGCTGCCCAACATCCCCGAAGATTACGTACACCGCATTGGTCGTACGGGACGAGCAGGCGCTGCCGGTTCGGCGGTTTCATTAGTTGATTCCAGCGAGATCAAATACCTCAAGGCAATCGAACGCGTCATCAAGAAGCAGATTCCTCAATTGCCTGCGCCAACCGGATGGACGGCATCGCCCGCCTCGTCCCACGGCGCAGACGACGACGCGCGCGCAGCGGGTCGTCGCGACGCACCACGTCGCCCACCGCAACGCTCTGCTCGGCCCGGCGGTTCCGCCGGATCGGGCTCAGGCCGGCCAGGGCAGGGTACCGGCCAGGCGACTCGCCGAGAGGGCTCTGGCTCCGCACGCTCGCCGCACTCAAGTCCCCGTTCTGATGCTGGCGCACCACGAAGCGCCGGTGCGCCAACACGTACCGGTTCAGGAGCGCCCGCTTCAACCAATCGTCCGCGCCGACCGGCTCTTTTCAACAAGTAAATGCACGCATACAGGCTGACGCGCTCAGCCTGTAAAATCCGCCACCATGAGTATTCAAGCAGAAGTCGCGCGACGCAGAACGTTCGCCATCATCTCTCACCCCGACGCGGGTAAAACGACGCTTACCGAAAAGCTACTGCTTTTCGCAGGCGCGATTCAAATCGCCGGCAGCGTGAAGGCGCGTAAGGCATCGCGTCACGCGTCTTCGGACTGGATGGAAATCGAAAAGCAACGTGGGATTTCTGTGGCATCTTCCGTGATGCAGATGGAATACCGGGATTGCGTCATTAACCTGCTTGATACGCCCGGGCACCAAGACTTCTCTGAAGACACCTATCGCGTGCTAACCGCCGTAGATGCTGCACTGATGGTGATCGACGCCGCAAACGGCGTTGAGCCTCAGACAATTCGCTTGCTGCAGGTTTGCCGCGCACGCAATACGCCCATCATTACCTTCATTAACAAAATGGACCGCGAAGTCCGTGACCCGCTCGAGCTGCTGTCGGAAATCGAGCAACACATCGGCATGGAGGCTGTGCCGTTCTCTTGGCCTGTCGGTATGGGCAAAGCCTTTGGTGGCGTGTTTGACATTCAACGCGACAGAATGCGGTTGTTTCGCGCAGGACAAGAACGTCGCAATGACAGCGGTGATGATTTCATCGACGGTTTAGACAACCCAGAAATTGCCACGCGCTTTGGTGCAGCCTTTGAACAAGCCAAGGGCGAAATCGAGCTGATTCAAGCGGCTGCGCCCGCTTTTGATCGCGCTGCTTTTTTAGCGGGTAAGCAAACTCCGGTATTTTTTGGCTCGGCAATCAACAACTTTGGTGTGCAAGAGGTCCTTGACGCCTTGGTCGATCAGGCGCCACCCCCTGGATCGCGTCAAGCACTAGAGCGCATCGTTCATCCCGAAGAACCGAAGTTCACCGGCGTTGTATTTAAAGTACAAGCCAATATGGATCCCGCACACCGCGATCGCGTTGCCTTTGTGCGCGTGAGCTCTGGCCGCTTTGAGCGAGGCATGCGTCTGAAGGTCTCTCGCAACAACAAAGAAATTCGTCCAAACAACGTTGTATCCTTTTTGTCCCAACGCCGCGAGCTTGTCGATGAAGCCTACGCCGGCGATGTCATCGGCATCCCTAATCACGGCATCCTGCATCTTGGGGATGTGCTGACAGAAGGTGAAGCACTGCATTTCACTGGTTTGCCCTTCTTTGCGCCTGAGCTCTTTCAGGCCGTCGAAACCAAAGACCCTCTGCGCACAAAACAATTGCGTACCGGTCTGTTGCAACTCGGGGAAGAGGGCGCTATCCAAGTGTTTCGCCCCATGGCGGCAGGTGGCGCGCTACTACTTGGCGCAGTGGGTCAACTCCAGTTTGAAGTGGTCGCACATCGCTTGCAGGCCGAATATGGGGCGGAAGCCAGACTGATGCCTTCCCGCTACAACATGGCGCGGTGGATCACCGCCGAAGACCCCAAAGAATTACGGAAATTCATCGATGCGAATGCTGGTCATATCGCCTATGATGTGGTCGAAGCACCAGCCTTTCTTGTTTCATCCATTGCACAGTTGCGGGTCGCCGAAGAGCGTTATCCTGCGATTCGTTTTCATGCAATGCGTGAACACGGTGGCCAGGTCTTCGCCGACAAGGTTTAACGTTCCGCTCCCAAAGATCTCTATGTCCTGGCGCATCCTCTTCTTAATTTTGCTGATTGCTGGCGTCGGGGCCTGGCAGGGCGGGATACACCTGGGAACTTGGCTCGTCGCGCAAGCACCTCTTTCAGTCACCTCGGCGCCCTCTTCAAGCCCCACTGAGCTACTGGATGCCAACGGCAAACCTCTTGCCCCACCTCCGCCTCAGCCACGCATAGATGGCACGCTTGGCGTCCCACGCGAGATGGCTCCAATCGAATGGGCCATTGAGGCTGTCATCGCTTCATACGAAGATGCCAACTCAAGCGGTAAGAAATCCGATGACGATGATGACGATGATGATGACGAGAACAAAGAAAAAAGTTCAGAGCGTCGCGACTACGAAGCGAGCGCCGCTGGACGCGGCTTGCCAACAGGGCCAAGAGATATCGCGACGATAGACCTCGGCTTACCGGGCGTTAGCCCTGGCGCAAAACTGCAACCAACCCCCTCAGCCAATACAGGCGCCTGGCAACAAGCACTCAAAAAAGATTTGGAACAATGCGCTAAACAAGGCTTTTTCCAACGCCCAAGCTGCATACAAAATGCGCGCAATCGGCATTGCGCACCCAATAATGCGTGGGGGAAAGTAACAGACTGCCCTGCGGCCAGCTCAGAACCGATCATCGGCGGCTAACCAACACAGCTGCTCTAACCAATACCGGCCTGCGACTTGCGCAACGGCGCGGTCGGTATCCGTAATAGCTCTCGATATTTCGCAACAGTCCGCCTCGCGATCGTAATGCCATCCTGATCTAATAATTTTGCCAGCTGGCTATCGGACAATGGCCGGTTGCGGTCTTCCTGACTAATTAAAGCCCGTATGCGCGTTTGCACCGCCGTCGATGAGGTCGCCTCAGCACCTTCTGTTGCAAGCCCTGTACTGAAAAACCGCTTTAATTCCACCGTACCAAAAGGTGTCACCATAAATTTTTGCGTCGTCGCGCGCGACACCGTCGACTCATGCATGCCCAGCTCCCCCGCCACATCTTTAAGTGTCAGTGGTCTGACGGCAGCCCAGCCTTTTGAAAAAAAGCTCTGTTGGTGATGCACGATCACTTCGGATACGCGCAAAATCGTTTCAAACCGCTGCGCGACGTTGCGTATCATCCAGCGCGCCTCTTGTAGTTGACCGTGCAGTGCGCTATTTGCCCCGCCGCGCGGACTACCTAGCGCTTCGGCGTAAAGCGCATTGACTCGCAACTTGGGCATGATGGATTCGTTTAACGAAGCCATCCAACCCTTTCTCGTTTTACGCACAATGACATCCGGCACGGCAAAGTCGGCTGCTGGCTTATTCCATGCACTTCCTGGCCTAGGATTCAACCGCAAGATCACTGCGTGCACGCAACGCAGCTCTTCGGGCTCACAAACGAGTAGCTCCCTGAGCTTCATCATGTTGCCTGTTGCGAGCACGGCAAGATGCTGCTGACACAGCGTACGAGCAAGTGCTAGGATCCGCGCATCTGATAGCTCTGGAAATTTGTCCGGCTCTGCAAACTGCACCTGCAACGCCAAACATTCAGCCAGACTGCGTGCACCGACGCCCGGTGGATCAAACGATTGCAACATCCGCAAGGGCGCGTTGAAGTCGTCGGCCGCGATGCCCAACTCTGGCTTCAGCCAACTTGCGATGTCATCAAGCGGCGAAGCAAGAAAGCCGTCTTCGTTGAGCTCCTCGATCAACAGCTTAACCAACGCAGCGTCTTTAGGGGTTAATCGCGTTGTTCCTAGCTGGCTCAGCAAGTGTTCACGCAAATTACTTTCGCGTGCAGGTTCTGGGCGATCCGGAAAATCATCGTCTCGTGAAGCGCGAGGCTCTGACGAAAACTCGACGCGATCCCGCTCGGAAGGGCGGCTATCGTCATAACGCTCGTCGGAGGCAAAATCTGCCTCCGCCTGGGCTTGTTCCTTCGCATCCCCCTCATAAACGGGTCCATCCCCCGGGTGGGCGATTGCCGCGGCCGCTGGGGTTTGCAAGCCCTCACCCTCCTGCTCAAGTAACGGATTTTCAGCCAACGCACGGGCTATTTCAGCCTCAAGATCAAGCGCCGACAGCTGTAACAGTTTGATAGACTGTTGCAGCGCGGGGGTTAATGTCAGGCTCTGGCCTAGACGAAGCTCGAGAAAATTGCGGCTCATAGGTACAATATTTTGCATGATGATCACACAAAACACCGCCGACCTGCGAAAAGACGCCTATTTACTGGGTAACACCTTGCTGCGCCTTGCGCTGCCAAGGCTATTAATACGCATCACAGTGGTGCTTACCATCTCGGCAATCGCGCTCTTCTTTGTGCAAACAATCCTTGCACGAGGCAAGTCCTGGCTCGAGTTTGGCATGCACGTCACAGGCCTCGCCGAAATTTTAGGCAAGACTGTCGTAGATTTCATCATGCAATACCAAAAATATTTTTGGTGGGCGATCGCCTTCATCCTCGTCTTAGTCGCATTCAGCCTGATCTCTAGCTGGCTTAAGGGGAGTCTCGCGCGTGGGCGCGCAGCCCTCGTGCCGATCTCTGAGGCGAGGAAGCTGTGCGCGGGCTTGAGTCCACAGGCGCTTGAGGTTCTAAACTGGGTCTGGACAGACCAAACCACACCCATCACCGTCGGTAATTTGCAGACCACTCTTTCACAAGTACGCAGCGGACGCGTTCGAAAAATTGCGCTAGCCCGAGAGCAAAAGGCGGCGCTAGAACAGGCCCTGCAACCCCAACCTGAGCCAACAACGCCTCGAACGTCACCAAACGGTGACGGCCAACGTGAACCCACGATGCTCGCTTAGCTCCATATACCCGCTTCGTACACAGGCCCCATTTTGGTGCCCAAGTGCCTCTAAACTTGCGCTTAGCCTCATTTTGTGTTCGACTACGCCTTATGAACGCAACGATCGCGGGCTCTGCTCGCTCCCTCGCAAACCACAAGGTCTCTTCAGGCCTGTGTGTGCTCGTGCGTGGCGACTGCGCTGTAACGGCTGGCCTACTGCCGCTACTACTAGCGATCGGTTGCCGGGCCTAGGGCCCCGTGGCAGTCCGGCAACCACCCGCCACCTTGCAGTCTCCCCACCCAATTAAAATTTTCCGGTAACGGACCGTTGGCCTAAAACCAACACTAGACAGCAGTGATGTTCGCACATCGCTGCGTCATGCAAAGAAACTGAGGACCATGATGCTTTCGAATCCAGCCACCAAATACATCCCGTTCAAGCCGTTCGAGCGCGACTTTTCTGAGCGTACTTGGCCAACCAAGCGAATCACTCACCCACCCGTGTGGATGAGCACAGACTTGCGCGATGGCAACCAGTCTCTGATCGAGCCCATGAGCGTCGAGCGCAAGCTGCGTTTTTTCAATATGCTACTCAAAATTGGCTTTAAAGAAATCGAGGTTGGATTCCCCTCGGCATCACAAACCGACTTTGATTTTGTCCGCAAGCTTGTCGATGACAAGCTGATTCCGGATGACGTCACCATTATCGCGCTGACACAGGCACGGCCAGAGTTGATCGAGCGTACGGTCGAATCTGCGGCTGGCGCTAAACGCGCAATGATTCACCTGTACAACGCATGCGCGCCAGGGTTTCGCCGCATCGTGTTCAACATGAATCGCGAGGAAGTCAAACAAGTTGCTGTTGACGGCACGCAGTGCGTCATGGACAACATGGCAAAGTATCCACAAACACAGTGGCTCTACGAATACTCACCAGAAGTCTTCAGCACCACGGAGCCTGACTTTGCCCTCGAGGTTTGTAACGCAGTCACAGAAGTCTGGAAGCCCACACCACAGCGCAAAATTATTTATAACTTGCCTGCAACGATTGAGGCGACCACGCCCAACATGTATGCCGATCAAATCGAATACATGCATAACAACCTGAACAAACGTGACAGCATTGTCATCAGCTTGCACCCGCATAACGACCGCGGCACGGCTGTTGCTGCAGCTGAGCTTGGCTTGATGGCTGGCGCAGATCGCGTTGAAGGCTGCCTGTTTGGTAACGGCGAACGTACCGGCAACGTCGATATCGTCACACTCGCTTTAAATCTTTACACCCAAGGGATTCACCCCGGGTTGGACTTCTCGGATATCGACGAGGTTCGACGCTGTGTGGAGTTTTGTAATCAGCTGCCTGTTCATCCACGTCACCCTTACGCAGGAGACTTGGTCTTCACCGCATTTTCTGGCTCACACCAGGATGCGATCAAGAAAGGTTTCGCTGTGCAGAAAGCCGATGCTATCTGGGAGGTCCCCTACCTGCCCATTGATCCGGCCGACCTGGGGCGCAGCTACGATGCGGTGATTCGCGTCAACAGTCAGTCCGGTAAAGGTGGGGTGTCCTATCTGCTTGAACAAGAGCATGGACTGGCCTTGCCACGTCGCCTGCAAATCGAATTCAGTCGCGCAATTCAACGCGTGACCGATGAGACCGGACGCGAAGTGACGGCCGCCGATGTCTACAACATCTTTAATACCGAATACTTGACTCAAACCAAACCCTGGTCGCTGATCAAGCATCGCA
>JBILHV010000149.1:0-4914 GCA_044350305.1 Burkholderiaceae bacterium | reverse complement strand
ACAGCCTGCTTGCCCTGCAACAGATCACGTAAGGCTCGTCTTTTTTGCGTTGCGGTCACGATCGTCATGCAAACTTCCAGTCAGGATATTTTTTAAGGAAAGGAATCAAACCGCCCAGCGACAAAATGGCAAGGATCTCTTTTGGCAAGGGATGGGTTTGCCGAACGATCCGACCCGCCACAAACAGTTCGCCTTTTCCAAAATCGATGTTAAGGGTCTGTCCGTCAACAATCTGATCTGTATCGCACTCAAAGACAGGCAATCCATTATTAATCGCGTTACGGAAAAACTGTCTTCCAAAAGATTTCGCAACAACTGCACGGATGTTCATCGCATGCAGCACATGCGTGGCCTGTTCACGCGACGAGTTGATTCCAAAGTGGTGTCCTGCGATCAAAATACCGCCCGCACTCGCATTGACTTGGGTCGCCAGGTTTGGGGAAAGTTGTTCAAAGGCGTGTTGCGCGACATACGCGACATCCTTACCTGGCAAGTACTTGTTCGAACAATGTATGTCCGTGTTGACATCATCACCAAGCACAAAGCTAAGCCCAGTAATTTGTAAAGTCTGCGTGGTCGTCATGCTGCAGACCTCCAGGTGCCACCCACCACATCGCGCGGATCCGTGATGCGGCCGGTCAAGGCTGAAGCTGCTACCGTTGCCGCAGATCCTAACCAAATATCCGCATTCTTATTACTTAAGCGACCCTTAAAATTTCGATTTGCGGTTGAGATCACCGTGTCGCCGTCGCCAGGTACCAAGCGATTCGTGATGCCCACGCAGGTGCCGCAGCCTGCCGACTCAAAAGAAGCACCCGCCGTCGTCAGCACCTCAATCAACCCCTCTCGTAACGCAGCCAAGTAAATTTGACGTGAGGCTGGCGTGACAATCATGCGCACGCCTGCTGCCAATTTCTTTCCTTTAAGAATTGATGCAGCCTGACGGATATCGTCTAGACGACCATTTGTGCAGGTTCCAATCAACGCAAATTGAATCTTTTGGTCTACGACCTCAGTGACGGAAACGATGTCGTCCACCTCATGCTTACGCGCAAGCTGCGGGGTCAGACTTGATACGTCAAAGTCGATCTGCTCTAAATACTGCGCATCGGGATCAGCGAACACTGGCGCAGGTGCTTTTGCGCCATGCGCCTGTAACCAAGCGAAGGTCTTTTCGTCCGCCTCGAGAATGGCCGCCATGGCACCCAACTCCGCGGCATGATTACAAAGCGTCATGCGGTCATCAATATCCATCGCAGCGACAGCCTCGCCGACATACTCAATCGCGATGTCATTTAAACCTTCCGCACCGAAACGACCTAACATCGCGAGCGTAATGTCTTTGGCCCACACTCCAGGCGCAAGGCGGCCACGCAGATTGATACGAACGGTCTGTGGCACGCGAAACCACAGTTTGCTGCTCATCATCACCGCGGACACATCGGTTCCTTCAATGCCGGTGCCGAGCGCATTAAAGGCTCCATAGGTGACCGAGTGCGTATCCGTGCCCACCACGAGATCTCCGCAAGTTAAGTGCCCACCTTCAGGCAAAACTTGATGACAGATTCCATCGCCAATGTCATAAAGCTTCGTACCACGCTGCGCGGCGAAACTGCGCATCTCGCTATGGATTTGAGCAGCCTCTACGCTTGGGGGCGGCGAATAGTGATCAAGCACCAACGCGGTATTTTTAGCAAACTGCAAGGGCTGTTCGCCAAACTTACCAATCATTTTGATGGTATTGACCGCACGTGTATCCGTCACCATCGCGAAATCGATATTTGCGACAACAACCTCTCCCGCACTAACGGATTCGCACCCCGCGTGTTTCGCTAGAATTTTTTCAACAATCGTACGGCCCATTCGTCATCTCAACATACAAAATTAAAAATCAATGCGCGATGCACAATTACCGCTTAAGCTTTAGTTTACGGACCACATCACCCCAGGTCTCGTATTCCTTTTCCACGAAAGCACGCATCTGCTCAGAAGTCGAGGGATCAGGCTCCATCGCCTGAGTCTCTAAGCGCTCAATCGTCTTGGGGTCGCGTAAAGCGGCTACGATTGCCTCGTTGAGTTTTTTGACAATCGCGTCTGGCGTGCGCGCTGGTGCAACGAAGCTATACCAGTTGGTTGCTTGGTATCCTGGAAAACCGAGTTCGGCGACGGTAGGCACATCAGGTAAGGCCTGCGACCGTTGCGCGCCTGTGACGGCGAGTGCGCGCAACTTCCCTCCTTTGACCTGCGGGATAGCCGTCGGAGCGCTTGCGAAGATCGCTTGAATATCACCCGCTAGCAAGGCTGTCATCGCAGGGCCACCGCCTTTGTAGTTGATGTGTTCCGCAAACGTACCGGTCCGCGCTTGCAGTAACTCACCGGCCAAATGTCCCGCACTACCTAACCCGGGCGATCCATAAAACAGCGGTTTCTCTTTGTTCTTGGCCGCCGCAATATAGTCGGCCAATGTTTTGATATTCGAGTCTGTTCGAACCACCAAAATATTTCCGAACGTCACCCCATTGGAAATCATGGCGAAGTCTTTCAATGTTTTGTACGGCGTGCCATCAGGCATGTGCGGATTCACCGCTAACGATCCAATGTTTGCCAAGCCGATGGTGTAGCCATCCGGTGCCGCATTCGCAACCGCATCAGCGGCGATGTTTCCACCCGCTCCAGGACGATTATCAACAACGACCGTCTGGCCGAGCAATTCCGACAACTTCACCGCGACCGTGCGTGCGGCCGAGTCTGTGCCACCACCCGGGGCAAAACCGACCAGTAAGCGAACGGATTTGGCTGGATAGGCTGCCGCAGCAGCCCCCTGTGCATAGCTCGAGGCCGACGCACTCAGACACATTGCGAGCAAGCTTGCTTGGAAAAGTTTAGTCATGTTCATCAGATCTCCGAGGCGTTATTTCAAAGGTTCAATTTGATGCTGGAATACTACAGCGTGGCGGACCTAAAAATACGATTTCCCGGACGCTCATCAAGCTTGTTGCGCCGCAACACAACGAATATCGATTTCTCTGATCCACTATAGTTAGACAACCGCCGACTTGGCGAAGCAAACAACGAGTGCCCTTATGCGAAGCAAACTATTTGTACCGGGTTCGCGACCAGAGCTTTTTGACAAAGCATTGGCTAGCGCCGCAGACGCCCTTTCATTCGATCTTGAGGATGCGGTTGCCGAACCAAAGAAGGAAAGCGCTCGCGCAACGCTCGCGACGTGGATGGCATCACCTGCAGCTGCGGAAACAAAAAAATGCGTAATCGTTCGCGTCAATGCGATGGACACCCGTTTTTTTGAGCAAGATATTGCCCAAGTGGTTCGAGCCGGACTCGACATGATCAACATCCCAAAGCCAGAGAGCGCAGAGGCGGTGCGACAGGCAGTCAGCATGATCGAACAGGCCGAGCGCGCGAACGGCGTGAACACCGATGGAAAGTCTGCCATCAAAGTCTTACTCAATGTGGAGACACCAAAAGCTCTGCGCATCGCCTTCGAGCTTGCAGGCGCTCATCCGCGTGTCGCAGGCCTCCAACTAGGTCTCGCAGATCTCTTCGAACCGATTGCCGTATCGCGCAAAGAACTTTTTGCGGTGCAATACGCCATGATGGAAATGAAAATGGCCGCCGCCGAAGCGGGCGTAGCTGCGTTTGATGCAGCCTACGCCGACATTAAAAATTCCGATGGTTTTAAACACGAGGCGGCTTTTGCGGCTAGTCTCGGATACACAGGCAAGACATGCATCCACCCCAGCCAAGTCGTCATGGCCAACGAAGCCTTCCGACCAAGCGATGAAGCGATCGCACATGCCTTGCGTGTTGTGAAAGCTGCCGCGCAAGCTGAAGCAGATGGCGTTGGAGCCTATGTCGTCGACGGAAAAATGATCGATCCGCCCTTTTTAAAGAGTGCACAAGCTCTGCTGGCCAATGCGAAAAGCATGGGCTTGACCCCCTAGACCATCCGATAACTTTTAAGGAAATCAACCATGTTCGCCTTGCCCAAATTTGTGCGCGTAATGACCGCACTCCTATTTACGACAGCCATGGCACAAGCCACGGCGCAGACCGATTTTCCAAACAAGCCGATTACTCTGCTGGTTGGTAGCGCTCCCGGCGGATCGAACGATGTATTCGCGCGCGTCATCGGCAAACAGCTACAAGACCTACTCGGCGTTTCAGTCGTCGTAGAAAATAAGCCGGCGGCGGGGGGAATCTTGGCCAACGTCCTATTGGCCAAAGCGCCTGCCGACGGATATACCTTAGTGGTGCTGTCTTCAACGTTTACGACTGGCGCGGCTGTGCGCAAGAACCTTCAGTACGACGCAATCACAAGCTTTACACCGATTGCCATGCTGGCTAAAGGTCCCATGCTCATCACTGTGGGCAACAACACGCCATACAAAACCCTCGAGGACCTCGTCAAGTTCGCCAAGGCAAATCCAGGCAAACTCAACTACGGCACATCGGGTGTCGGCAGCATCAACCAATTTGCCTCCGAACTGCTCTCAGAGGCTGCCGATATCAAAATGACCCATGTGCCATACAAAGGCATGGGACCTGCCGTGACAGACTTGCTGAGCGGACATATTGACATGATCATCGCCAGTGCACCCTCACTATTATCGCAAGTTAAAGCAGAAAAGATTCGTGCGCTAGCCGTCTCAACCGTGGAGCGCTCTGAGGTTACGCCGGACATCCGCGGACTAAAAGAGGCGGGCTTACCAAAAGCAGCTGTTGATCTTTGGTGGGGAATGCTCGCTCCTGCCGGAACACCTAAGCCAGTCGTCGACAAGCTCAACAAGGCAATCAACCAGATCATTACTTCCGACGCAATGAAATCATTTTTTGTCAAAGAAGGCGCCACCCCATTCGCGATGAGTCCAGATGCGTTTGCGAAACACTTGGCGA
>JBILHV010000225.1:0-3786 GCA_044350305.1 Burkholderiaceae bacterium | reverse complement strand
ATGAACAAGCAATCCTCCCACGCTCTTTCCGAGCTGCCAGCCCGCACCGGCGCTCTCGGCCCCCTCTCGGGCGTACGTGTCGTAGATATGTCGGCGTATATCGCGGGCCCCTACGCCTGCTCACTTCTCGCTGATCAGGGGGCCGAGATCATCAAGATCGAGCCGCCTATTGGCGACAACCTACGGAAATACCCGTCAACACTGGAATCTGAAAGCCGAGCATTCTTAGGGGTTAATCGCAGCAAACTATCCGCTGTCCTTGATGTAAAACAGCCCGATGATCTGGCGACATTACTGACCCTCATTGAAAGCGCAGATGTGCTCGTACATAACTTTCGACCAACCGTGGCGCCGCGCATTGGCATTGGCTACGAACAACTCAAAGCAATCAACCCTAGGCTTATTTACTGCGCCGTTAGCGGGTATGGCGAAACGGGGCCCTTAAAAGACAAAGCCGGCTTTGATCAAGTGTTACAGACCATGACTGGCATGTGCACACTTCAAGGAAAAAAGGACGGGCCACCTGAAATTTTGTATGGGTCCATTGTCGACTACTACGCGTCGGCCTTAGTGGCAGGCGCGGTGTCATCTGCACTCTTTGAACGAGAGCGCTCTGGCGAAGGGCAATTTGTCAGTGTGTCCTTGTTGTCGGCGGCGATGACCCTCCAGTCTGCGCGTTTGGTTTGGGCCGACAATGAAGGTCGTGATGTCGGCCGTGACATGCGATCAGGTGGCATTACCGGCCTGCATCCCACGAAAGAGGGTTACTTATATATTTCAGCCAACACCCCACACTTTTGGACAGCGTTATGCAAAAAGCTGGAGCTAGATGAGCTAGCCTTGGACGAGCGTTACGACACAGTGCGCAAGCGTGCCGCGCAGCAAGCGGAGATCGTGCCTATTATTCACCGGGCTCTCAGCAACAAATCCGCTCTCGAATGGGAAGCTATTTTTGGTGAAGAAGTGCCTTGCTCGGCGGCTCGAAGCGTTGAAGATATGTTTGATCATCCTCAAGTGCAAAATCAGGACATGATCACAACCTTTGAACATCCTGTGGTGGGCCGATACCGTGGACTCAAACGCTCACTTCGCTTTAGTCGTACTCCTGGGCCAGATCCCTTCTCTGCTCCAACGCTCGGGCAACATACGGAGTTGATACGCGCCGAAGCCAAGCGCTTGCGACTAAAACGCAATCCGAAATGAACATCCCCAATACGGCCGGCACCGCTCCACCGTCCTTACGTGTTCCCGACAACGCCTGCGACGCTCACCTACACATCTACGACGCGCGCTTTGCGACCGTCGTAGACGCTGCGCAGGCGCTGGATCGAGCCACTGTCAGCGAGTATCGCCAACTTCAACAAAGACTCGGCACAACACGAGCGGTCATCGTTACCCCTCGCAGCTATGGCACAGACAATCGCGTGACGATTGATGCCATCGATCAGCTTGGCATCAAACATGCGCGTGGCGTGGCTGTATTGCGTACCGATGTGACCGATGCACAGCTACGACAATTAGATCAGGCAGGGATTAAAGGCATTCGCTTTTCTCTCTATACCCCAACGCATGCTGCTGCAAGTTTCGATATGGTCGAAGAGCTCTCGCATCGGGTTGAACCCTTCGGCTGGCACCTGCAACTGCACTGGACTGCTGATCAGTTTGTTGAGCACGAAGCGATGCTTAAACGATTACCCTCGCGCTTAGTGATCGACCACATGGGCAGACTCCCACAACCAGCAGGCATCAACCATCCGGCTGTTCACCTCATGCATACGCTACTCGATCGTGGACGAACATGGATAAAACTTTCGGGGCCTTATCTGGACAGCAAGGCAGGCGAGCGGGGCGAATTTCGCGACATCGATGATGTCCCGACACACTGGATTAAAACCGCGCCTGAACGTCTTGTATGGGGAAGCGACTGGCCTCACCCCACGGAGGGGCAAAAGCCTGATGACGCAAAATTGCTAGACTTGATCACGCGATGGACCGAAAGCGAGGCGGTGATTAAACAAATCCTGGTTAGCAATCCCGCCGCGCTGTATGGCTTTGACTGACTCAGACATTCACACCAGCACGGCGCGTAAGCGCTCAGCCGCTTCGCGAATCATTGCTGCAGTCGTATCCCAATCTACACACCCGTCGGTCACGGAACATCCATACGTCATCTTGCTACGATCTGCTTGAATCGATTGGTTCCCTGCCGAAATATTGGACTCGATCATGACCCCGACAACCGATCGGTTCCCTGCAACAATCTGGCTCACGACATCGGACATCACCAGAGGTTGCAGCTCGGGCCTTTTATAGCTATTCGCATGCGAGCAATCGACCACAATATTGGGCGTCAACTTCGCTTTTTTTAATCCATCTTCAGCCAGCGTAATCGATACGGTATCGTAATTAGGACGACCGTCTCCGCCTCTGAGCACCAAATGCCCATAGGGGTTGCCCGTCGTGTGGACAATCGAGACTTGCCCATCACCAGAAATCCCCAAGAAGCGGTGTGGCCGAGAAGCAGAAAGGATGGCGTTCACCGCCACACTCACCTCACCATTCGTTGCATTCTTAAAGCCCACAGGGGTCGACAAACCAGACGACATTTCACGATGCGTTTGCGACTCAGTCGTGCGGGCACCAATCGCGTTCCAAGTGATCAAGTCACCCAAATACTGCGGCGAGATCGGATCTAAGGCTTCGGTGCCTGCAGGCAAACCCAGCGCGTTGACGTCCAGCAAAAATTGTCTGGCGAGAACCATCCCTTCGTCGATACGAAACGAATCATCCATATGGGGATCGTTGATATAACCTTTCCAGCCGACCGTTGTGCGTGGTTTCTCAAAATACACCCGCATCACAAGCATCAACACATCCGATACCTCCGCGGCAAGCACTTTAAGTCTGCGCGCGTAGTCCATTCCAGCGACGGGATCATGGATGGAGCATGGCCCAACTACGACAAAGCGACGTTTGTCCTCACCTTTAAGAATACGAACTAAATCAGCGCGTCCATTTGCAACGGTACGGGCAGCCGCCTCTGTCAGTGGAAGTTTGGCCTGAACCGCCTGTGGTGTAGGCATGGCGTGGAAGCCAGCGATGTGCAGGTTATTAGTTGAAGTCGGTGCTGCGTTTGCGTTCATTTCGTTAGACCTAGCGAAAATAGATTTAGGGTAATTTCAAGACATTTTAATCAGGCTACGAGAAGTACGCTTGACCTCAACAAAGATTGACATGCTTGAACCCCCATCTGCGAGGGATTCACCTAAACTAATGCAATGACAAGAACCAGACGCATTGCTCACCTCGATATGGACGCTTTTTTTGCGTCGGTCGAGCTCTTGAGCTATCCGGAACTGCGTGGCCTGCCCGTTGTCGTGGGTGGACGAAACGCCAGTGCGCATGCGGCGAGCGGCGCCTCGGGGATCGAACGCTTCACTCGACTCCAAGACTATGCGGGACGAGGCGTCGTAACGACCTCGACCTATGAGGCACGCGCGCTCGGCGTGTTTTCAGGGATGGGGCTCATGAAGTCAGCTCTACTTGCCCCCCAAGCCATATTGCTGCCTGCAAATTTTGATGCCTATCGACACTATTCACAACTATTTAAACGGGCAGTCGCCGAGATCGCCCCTGCGATTGAAGACCGCGGGATCGATGAAATCTATATCGACCTCAGTGATCTCGAAGAAGACACGCTCACGATTGCCCAGCGAATAAAAGCCCGCGTTGTTGAGGTGACCGGCTTAAGCTGTTCGATCGGCATTAGTCCGAACAAACTTCTTT
>JBILHV010000337.1:0-2831 GCA_044350305.1 Burkholderiaceae bacterium | reverse complement strand
ATCATCGGACAAGATTTCAACCCAGGACAGCTGCAAGCCCCGCGCGCCGAGAAGTTCGACCACTTTAGGGAAATGCTTGTCTTGCCTACGTCCCGAAAGGATTTCATCGCCAATGACAATAAGACCAAAGCGAGATTTCTGTGTAGCGGCAGACATAAGCATTCCAAAAAAGTGTCAAACAAAACTAACCGATATTTCAGCACAAATGTGACCCGTCATGTCACGCACTCCGGCACAAACTAGGTCAAGGAGGGGCTCTCTTGCCTGAGGCGACGCAAGGCGGCCAGGCCAAAATGGGTATAAACCAAACCAGAAAACACCGGTAGAAACACCCACGCAGGGGGCAACAGATTCAGTAACGCGCAGACGAACCCAATCACCCAGAACCCTGTGCTGTGTCGCGCGATCAACTCCGTGCGCTCAGCAGTGCTCGCGTGGTCCACGATCGCATCGAGCCGCATCATGCGAGAGAATGCAAAAGCCCACCACAACAGCGACACCAACAAACCTAAGGGCGGAAAAAGCCAAAAGGGCAGCGTCAAGACCCACCCCAACATAAACAGCGCACTCACCCAGAGAGCGTTCCAAAGGCTCACGACAAACGCATGCTGGCCAGCTAGCTCAAGTTCACTGTAGTGATGGCGGGAAACATGCCGCACCACAATGGGCATCACAAACACAGCTGCAACGGCCAAGCCAAGAATGCCCGTCAAGGGCAGCAACACCGCAGCAACCAACAAGGGCAATAACCACGCCTTAATCGCCGCAAGCGAGAACAACCCCATGGACTGTAGCCACTGGGCCGCGACCAGCAAGGGGGTCGTCGCACTCAGTTGCTGATCAAGCCAGTCGGTCAAGGGGCCCAACGCAACAAACAACACCAACAGGGCCCCCACCATCATTAACAAAAACGGCAACAGCAAGGCGAACAGCATCTTTGGATGGAGTTGCGACAGCAGGGCACGGCCAAACGCATCCCCAACCCCGCTGAGTCCCGCCGAGCGGGGTCCATTCAAACCAGTACGGTCGGGCGTTGGTGTAGGAAGTGGCATCATGGACCTAGCGTGTGGAGTAAATTAAACCCGGCTATCATAGACAATCAAACTCCTTCCTGCATCGATGACATTACATCTACCTGGCGCCGCAGCGCTTATCGAGCGGCTTAAAGAGCCAAAACAGCGACTGGCGCTGTGCTTTTGCGCAGCCTGGTGCGATGCATGCAAAGCCTATAAACCGAAGCTCGAGGCACTCGCTTCGCAACACCCCGACATCTGCTTTGTCTGGATCGACATTGAAGACCACCCCGATTTATTGGGGGAAGAAGATGTTGAAAATTTTCCGACCGTCGGTATTATCGAAGGTGGCAGCGTGCGTTTTATGGGCACACTGTTGCCACACATCGAACACCTTGAGCGTTTACTGGAAGCGATGCACGCGCCCGGAAAGGCACAGGCATGCGGGCTGCCAGACGATCTACTGCGCTTATTGACGCATGCCTGAGGCAAGCAGACCGCGCTTTGCAGCGACGTTATAGCTTTTTGATTGCTCCGCCGAGCAACAAACCAACGGGGCGTTTTCCGAGCAATGCTGGTTTCTTTGTTGTCGGAGCAGGTGCCTCTGCCGCTGCGGCCACCGCAGCGGCAGAGGGCTCATAGGGCTTGAGAAAAAACTCATCGATCGGTTTGACTGGGGCACTGTAGCGGCTAGGACGCGCGCCTCGCTCGCTCGCGCGATCGCTCTGTCGATCAGCACTGCTGCTGCGACCTGCTGGACGCGATCCGCGCTCTGGGCGCTCTGGGCGCTCTGGGCGCTCTGAGCGCTCTGGGCGCTCAGATGCGCGTGCAATCAACTCACCAGGAATTTGCAAGGTCCCACGTGTGACTGGCGCCTTGATGAGTTTTTCAATATCCAGCAAGTATTTTTCTTCGGAGGGCGAGAATAAAGAAATCGCCTCACCCTTCGCGCCGGCACGACCTGTGCGCCCAATACGATGGACATAGTCTTCGGCGCTATGCGGCAGGTCGTAATTGATGACACAAGGCACACCCGCGACATCTAGACCTCGGGCAGCGACATCGGTTGCGACGAGCACTTCTAGCTCGCCCGCCTTGAATGCCTCAAGGGCTTTCATGCGATCGCCCTGCGACTTGTCACCGTGAATCGACTCAGCGCGTACGCCGTCGAGCTCAAGCTGGCGTGCCAAGCGGCCCGTGCCAATTTTGGTGTTAGAAAATACGATGACTTGTTTCAAGCCGCGAGATTTGACGAGATGCACCACTGCGGCACGTTTCGCATCGCCCGACATGGCGTACGCGATCTGCGTGACCGTGTCAGCCGTGGCGTTTCGCTGAGCGACTTCGAGTTCGACAGGGCTATTGAGGTATGTCCGAGCAAGCTTGCGAATTTCGTTACTAAACGTCGCCGAAAACAACAATGTTTGGCGCTGAGCAGGCAACAAACGAATGATGCGCTCAAGGTCAGGCAAGAAACCCATATCCAGCATGCGATCGGCCTCATCCAAAACCAAAATACCCACCTGGCCGAGGTTGACATTACGCTGCTCGACGTGGTCAAGCAGGCGTCCCGGCGTTGCAATCAAGACTTCGCAGCCATTACGCAACGCCTCTTTTTGTGGACCGATATCCACACCACCGAACACAACCGTAGAGCGCAGCGTCGTTTGCTTGCCATAACGTTTAACGCTCTCAGCCACCTGATCGGCGAGCTCTCGTGTTGGAGTCAATATCAGTGCCCGCACAGGATGTCGCGCGGGAGAGGCACTCGAATTCGCGTGTTGCATCAGGCGATGCAGGATCGGCAGCGTGAAAGCG
>JBILHV010000336.1:0-2835 GCA_044350305.1 Burkholderiaceae bacterium | reverse complement strand
ATGAAAGTCTTTATTTTGCTAACGCACGTCCTATCGAAGATCGTCTCAACGCTGAAGTCGCAGGCCGTCCCGGACTGCAACATGTTGTGCTGCAGTTCTCTGCGGTCAACGATATCGATGCGAGCGCTCTAGACAGCTTAGAAACAATCGAAAAACGCCTGAAGCAAGCAGGTATCAAGCTTCACCTGTCCGAGGTAAAAGGCCCTGTCATGGATCGTCTTGCACCAACGCATTTTTTAAACAATCTAAGCGGCCAAATCTTCTTGACCAATTATCGTGCGCTGCAGCATTTGGATCCCGAAACATTGACGCGCGCCGCCATGCTTTAATCCCCTTATGCAAAATACACCGAAACTCTTCAATAAAAATCTAGTGCTGTTGATTTTGTGTCAAGGCATCTTCCTCGTCAACAACATCACCTTCGTTGCGATTAATGGACTCGTGGGACTCAGTCTCAGCAATGCGGCTTGGATGGCGACGCTTCCCATCATGGGATATGTCGTTGGAGGGGCCCTGTCGACCTCGGTGGTCGCACACACTCAAAGACGCTTCGGACGACAAAAATCTTTTCAGTTAGGTCTATTGGTCGCGGTCCTTTCATCGCTGATCTGCGCGTACGCTGCGTATTCCAAAAACTTCTGGCTGTTAGTGTTTGGTACGTTTGTTGCCGGCTACTACAGCGCGAATGGACAGCTCTACCGCTTTGCGGCCGCCGAACTCACGCACGTCAGTCTGCGAGAGAAAGCGATCTCCTGGGTACTGGCGGGTGGAATCATTGGCGCAGTAGTGGGACCCAACTTAGCTAGCTATACAAAAGACTCTTTCGACACTCCATTTTTAGGTGCGTACCTTACCTTGACGGTGGCCGGCTTCCTAGGCTTACTCGTCATGCACTTCATCCAGTTCCCCACAGAATCAGCCGAAGCAAAGAAAGCAGCGGGAACAGGTCGCACCGCCTGGGAGCTGCTCAAACAACCCGTCTTTCTGGTCGCCGCAGTCAGTTCCGCCTTGGGTTATGGCGTCATGAACTTGCTCATGGCCGCAACGCCGCTCGCCATGAAAGTCTGCGGGCTGCCCTTCTCGGATGCCGCTTTTGTCCTAGAGTGGCATGTCATCGGCATGTTTGCACCTGGATTTTTTACCGGCTCTTTAATCAAAAAATACGGCACAAGCAAAATCATGTGGCTTGGCATATTTTTAAATTTCGTCTGTATTTTGATCGCCTTGTCCGGCATCGATGTGATGCACTTCATGTTGGCATCTTTCATCCTGGGCGTCGGCTGGAACTTCCTGTTCACCAGTGCGACTAATCTGGCGATGACCGCTTACCGACCTGAAGAAAAAGACCGCGCACAAGGCGTGATCAATCTCTTCGTGTTCACGACAATGGCCGTCACCTCGTTTAGCTCAGGCGCGCTTGTGACAACCTCGGGCTGGGATATCCTGAACCTTGGCTCCTTATTCCCAGTCGTTTTAATGGGTGTAGCGTTATTGTGGTTACGCCACAAGGATGCGCAGGCAAAGGCTCAGTCCACGACGGTCTAACTATCCGTGGCGTCGTGCCGCAAGACCTGCGCCTAACAAGATGCAGGTGATCGCGATCATTGAGCTGAACGCCAAGGTGGACATGCCGGTTAAGCCTTGACCGATTGAACATCCTAAGCCTAGCGCGCCACCAACCCCCATCAGAACGCCGCCAAGAACATAACGCCACATCTCGTGTGGGGTAGAGAAACCTTGCAAACGTAAGGAGCCTCGCACAGCAGCGACGCTAAAAGAACCCAGCAAGACACCCAAGATGAGCGCCACTGGAAAACTGAGTCGCATGCCGGTTGCGATCATCGTGTATTGAATCGTCTCGCCGATCGGTGCGATAAATGTAAGAGAGACCAGCGGTGTCGGTTCGAACTCATCCGCAGCGAGCCAACCCGTTGCAAACCAACCTGCAACGACAAGCAGACCGACACAGACTCCACCGAAAAAATCTTTTGCGTTGCGTAGGATCATACCGCGATAAAAAACGAACCAACTCAGAGCAATAAGCAATAGACCGAGAACGATCTGGTTCATTCGTAAGGACAAATCATACAAGCCGCCCAACGGGATACTCGTCGCTTGCGCGATCATTGTTCTTGCCGGACCCAAGACGCCAGTCAACGTCGCGTAGGCAGATATCCCCAAGCACAACAGAACAACCAACGATCGCAAATTACCTTGTGCTAACAACACCACGGTGCGCGCGCCACAGCCATTAGCAAGCATCATCCCATAGCCAAACATGATGGCACCTAGCGGCAACAACATCCAGGAAAAATTCGGCGTGCGATAAATTGCCTTCGAGAAATCGACGAACTCCGTCAATGCCAAAAGCTGTGTGCCAATGATTGCCACAAGTGTCGCTAACGCAAATGATCTCGCGCGAAGCAAGTTTCGGGATTCAACATAGTCCTTCACTGCCCGATTTAAACAAAACCCCGTTGTTTGCCCCACCACTCCGAACGCAAGACCCACCACTAAACCCGACCACGCCAGTATTTCGTTCGGAGACATCAGACACCACTCCCCCACGTATCACGCGCAATGGCGTTATACCAAGCCACGCCGTGTTGCGCCTCTAGCTTACGAATCGTATCGCTCGCCTCTCTCGGACTCACACCGCCCGATCCTTTCACTTCGACAATCTTGCCGTCCGCGACCTGGTACACCCCAGCAACCGAGATGCCATAGTCTGGCGCAATCAAGCTGTAGCAGGTATTAGCCCAAGACGCAGCCGGGGCGGGCCTACCCGCTAGCGCATTGACAATCGCCGCGGCGGCGACCTTACCCTGCGCATTG
>JBILHV010000335.1:0-2839 GCA_044350305.1 Burkholderiaceae bacterium | reverse complement strand
ATCAAGAAGGAAATAAATCCCCAGGTGTAAAAATGCAGACCTAGCAGCGTTGAACCGTAACCCGCGTCGCCGGGCGCGATATGTAAGAGCACCTGTCGTACCGACGCCGTTGCACCCGCAATCGCAGAAGCAAGAATAATGGCGTAGTGGGTGGCGTGCGGTCCAAAGCGAACATTCAGCATCATGCCAATACCCGCAAGCGTCAGTGCTACCCGCTGTAATTGGCAAAGAGGGCAAGGCAATTCATTAAAGGCGAATTGCCAAAAGAGTGCCTCGAGCAATGAGCCGCAGACGGCTACCAACGCTGCGACATTTAGCCAGTATGACAAGGACCTACCGAAATAAGGATGCTCGCCGTCTAGAGCTTCGGAGAGCTTGTTCATAAGGAAATATTCAGTTTGTCGGTCATGTGGTAGTGCATCCACGCGAGGAACACGACAAAGGTAAACACCCAGGCGCGAATCGTATAGGGACGGTTGCCGCGTAATGTGAACCAAATGGCGAGCAGAGCACTGAGGAAGGGCAACATCATGACCATAGGGTCTTTCCTTTAAATAGCGTAGTCGGCGTCAAAGCGTTGTCCAACATGTATTGCCTGGCCTGCACCCGAAAGCACAATGGCATTCATCCCAAAGCAAACGGCACCGTCCATATGCGTAAGCGAACGATAGGTGGCGAGCGTATCCATCACCTCGTGTGAGCTACTCGCAGTGTAAGGGTTAATGTTCGGAATCGGACAGCGAGGGCAGGGCTTGACCAAAGCGAGTTCGATTAATCCTGATGGTGTGAGGATTTGTATATTGCGTAAGTCATCTTCGGTGTGCGCTTCCAGGTCTTCAATGACCAAATTTGGCCGAAAGCGCAGCATATCGACGGCCTCGTGACCGCGTTCTAACAGTCGCTCGTTCAAGACATCGAGGCTGCGTTGGGTCGCAATCAATATCGCGAAGCCATCGCTGAACATATTGAGGGCATCGATATCCTTGGTCCAGTCTTTTGAAGAAAAGCGTGTGGCGGTCTTTGAAAAACGTACCAAACGAAATTTCTTGCCAGGGACAGCGAGATAGTGATCAAGCCAGGCAGCGGCCTCGTCACCCATATCGTCGGCAAGCAGTGTGTCGCGCCAGACGGTCACGGAACGCTGGCTCCCCCGCTGATTGAAATCGATCTCTAGCGTCGGTTGGTCCGGTGCCTTCAGTTTTAGGGAGTGGCTGGTCAGTTCTGGGGTGATCCACACCATATGGGGAATCTGCCGTTGGGTCAGAAACATGCCATCCTGATCCACAACCATCCATTCGCGGTCACACGCTAAGCCGGTTGAGGTTAAGTGCGCCTCGTTGATGGCGATGCCTGCGCAGGACTTAACAGGGTAGATGAACATTTGGCTGATAACGCCATTGCAGTCTGCCATTTGGTGTTGTCCCGTGAATTGTGATGGGATCTATTCTAAAATGAATTCTGTCATTACTGTCAGGATTTCGCTATGCCTTCTTTTGATGTCGTCTCTGAAGTTGATAAACACGAACTTACTAATGCAGTCGATCAAGCAAATCGAGAGCTCGTCAACCGTTTTGACTTTAAGGGTACGGATGCCAAGTTTGAACTTGATGGTTTTGTGGTCACGCAAGTTGCGTCAAGCGCATTTCAACTCAAGCAAATGATTGATATTTTGCGCAGTCGCCTGAGTGCGCGCAGCATCGATGTCCGCTGTATGGATGTCGCCGATCCGCTCGAGAACCTAGGCGGTGCGCGTCAGAAGATCACAGTCAAGCAAGGCATTGAGCAGGCAGTTTCCAAGAAACTGATTGCTTCAATCAAGGAAGCCAAGCTCAAAGTGGAAACGCAAATCACCGGTGACAAATTGCGCATCACGGGAAAGAAACGCGATGATCTACAAGACGCGATTGCGTTATTGAAAAAAGCGGATGTGCCTCTGCCCCTGCAGTTCAATAACTTTAGGGACTAGAGGCCGTTTTAGACAAGCGCTATCGGCCACCTGTTTTGGCATCGCCAAACAGAGTGGTCAAACCGCGTGGTTGCGAACGCCAGTATTGCTTAGGCGCTTTGACGCTGGCGCCGAGTTCGGCGGCAGCATGCCAAGGCCAGCGAGCGTCGTAGAGCATGCCTCGAGCAAGCGCCACCATATCGGCCTCGCCGTTCACAATAATTTCTTCGGCTTCTTTTGCTTCGGTAATCAGGCCGACCGCCATGGTGGGCATGCCGGTTCCTTTTTTGATTTGCGTGGCTAAGGGGACTTGATACTTCGGGCCTAGTGGTATTTTTTGTTGATGCGCAACGCCACCGCTCGATACATCGATAAAGTCACAACCGAGCGCTTTAAGCGCCTTGCCGTACTCCACACTTTCTTCTGGTGTCCAGCCACCGTCGGCCCAATCCGTTGCTGAGATACGTATACCTAAACTTGCGGTCGAAGGCGTCACGGCACGCACAGCTTCAAAGACTTCAAGCGGAAAGCGCATGCGATTGGCCAAGGAGCCACCGTAGGCGTCGGTGCGCTGGTTCGCGATTGGGGACAGAAACTGATGCAGTAAGTAGCCGTGGGCGTTGTGCAGTTCAATGCCTTCAAACCCGATGCGGATGGAACGCTTGGCAGCCTGCACAAATGCTTCGCGAATGCGCTTCAGACCCGCTGTATCAATCTCTTGTGGGGCGGGTTCGGTCGGTAGCTGGGGGATGGCTGAGGGACCTTGCGGTACCCAACCACCATCTTTGGGCGCTAAGAGTTGTCCGCCTTCCCAGGGGCGCTGGCTCGATCCTTTACGACCAGCATGGGCCAGCTGGATCATGATGGGGATATCGGAGTATTTGCGTACGGAAT
>JBILHV010000334.1:0-2844 GCA_044350305.1 Burkholderiaceae bacterium | reverse complement strand
AAGGCGGTTTGTGATGCAGCCTATGCTGACCAGCCTAGTACTTCAAGTCAATCAAGTGCATTAAGGTGCTGTCATGTGTTTACAAACAGCGCTAGATTAGGCATCCAAACTCAGCGAGCAGTTTTATAAAAATTTGATCATCAGTTCGTTACGACGCAAGAACCAAAGCGTCCAGGGTGGGTCATAGCGTGCAAGTGTTTCAGAACCCACCGCAACTAATTTTTGCTCATGCATGAACTGTTTGAGTTGTTGTGTGCGTTCAATAATATCTGGCTCTTTCGCTAGCCCAGAAAATTTCACTACCGCAACGCGGGCAGACTCGAGAGCGATCAATTTGACTCTTGAGTCATTCGGAATAGGGAGCGTATCCAGGGCGTACCCCTTAGGCATGATGAACCTGACCGTCCAGCCAAGTTCACTCCCGCTTTGCGTAACCGGTGCGGTCATCGCAATCTTCTCATTTCCCAGTGGCGTCTGTGTGACGGGCGCCGTCATCGTTATACCTTGCTTCCTAGTGTTGCCACCAAAGATATACCCAGCGAGCAAACGAAACCCTTCACTGATTGCTTGGCCGCGTTCTCCGGCAACAGTCACCTCGGCAGCAATAAGTGATGGATACTCCCGTATCTCAAAGCTACCCTCAGTCAATATCGACGTGTAAGGTGGTTCTTCAGTAGCCACAGCGATCTGTCCGTAAATTGTCAGAGAAAAAAGCAGGCTAAAAAATAATTTTTTGAGCATGGCATTTGACTTAGCTATTTGGCTTCGTATCGTTGGCGTGTGGTCGCCATAGACCATGCACCGTCACTACTCACCTTCGGACTCAGTTCTTAAAAAAAGAAAAGAGCTCTTGATATGTTTCTTGCGGCGCTTGTTCAGTCGGATAATGTCCGCAAGGCAACTCAACCATCCGGACAATATTCTCACAATACTTCGGCCATTCGATCCGCGGATCATGATGATGAGACGTATGGCTCTTCGCACCCCATAACACGAGCGCAGGTGGTTGTACTTTGCGACCCGCTTCAAAATCAGCGGTATCCATGGGCAAGTCGATTTTGAAAGCTGCTCGGTAATCTTCGCAGACCCCATGAATATTTTCTGGGGTGCAGACGCGAATGTATTCAAGGATTTCGGCTTCAGTGAAACCGCCTTTGCCAGGACCTTGTTTCATTAACTTGTCGCGGATGTAGAACTCTTCGTGGCCTCGCAGCAAGCGCTCGGGAAATCCCTTTGGTTGTGCCATGAACCACCAGTGATACAAATCCATTGCCATCTGCGCCTGGATATCTTTAAAAACGCAGTGTGTGGGCAATATCTCGAGAAATGCGACGCGTGTGACCTTGTCGGGATGATCCATTGCCAAACGAAAGGCGGTACGCGCACCGCGATCGTGTCCAGCCAAGGCAAAGCTTGTGAAGCCCAGTTGTGCCATAACGTCGACTTGATCCTGGGCCATGCGCCTGAAGGAATAGTTGCTGCTATCCGGTAGCCCCTCAGGCTTACTGCTGTCACCATAGCCGCGCAGGTCAGTCGTCACAACGGTAAAGTGTTCAGCTAAGCGCGGCGCGATACGATCCCAGCTCATTTGGGTGAGCGGGTTGCCATGCAGTAATAACAGCGGTGGGCCTGAGCCGCGCTTACGCCCCACGATGCTGACGCCCGTATCAGACGTGGGAAGGTTAAACGACTCGACGGTGACGGGCGCAGATATCAATTAATTCAAATCTTCTACTAATGACGCGAGCGTCTCGGCAGGAAGTGATTCCACATGCGAGGGGTACTCTTTATGGTCGCAGCCCACCTTCATTTGGGCGCCGACCTCTAACGCTTTCTTCATCGCGGCTGTCAACTCGAAGCGCAAGAAGTGAACAGAGGACGTTTTTTCCGCAGTTGACCGATCCAAGTCTTCATTCGCAATCGCATACACGCGCGGCTGGCCTTCAACTTCAATGAACACGCGATGTTCAATGCCAATGAGTTTCGCAAGCGCTACTTTGCGATCGACTTCATTGATGTACTCCAGCTTCATGGTCACTTTAAAGTTGCTGCCGTCGGGGACGAGCGCGTTATAGGTTTCCATTTCTTCTTGAATGCTTTCATCTTCGAAGATTTTTTCAACGCGCAGCATCTCTTGTATTTGATATTGCATCAAAAACTTGTTTTCAAAAATCAAATTGAGATGTTCGCCGAGAATGACAGTTCTCTTTTTGCGTTCGGCGATCGCGCGTTGACGCATGTCAGGTCGTGCCTTGTAATACGCTTCCAGGCTCAATAGATCGCTACGTTGAATTTTTCCCATCATGATCTCTAGAAAATCTCTTGTTAATTAAATTAAAGGTTGTAGGCTTTGGCTAGCAAAGAGATAGGGTGCATCATTTGTGATTTCTTCATGCCACCTTCTTCCATACCCTGTTCGATATGGTGTCCGGCCAGTTGGCAATCCGAACTGATGTAGTCAGGCTCAGTACTTGCCATATTCTTGAATACGGGCTTTCCAATTTTCATGGCCGTCTTGTGAAACTCTTTTTTCACGCCCCAGGTACCCGCATGTCCGGAGCAACGCTCCACAATATGCACTTCTGTTCCGGGAATCATTTCCAAGGTTTCCGCAGTTTTCTTACCGACGTTTTGAACGCGCAGGTGACAGGGCGCGTGGTAGCTGACTTTCCCCAGCTCAGTCTTAAAGTCTGTCTTTAACAGGCCGTCTTTCTTGCGGGCGATGAAGTATTCAAAGGGATCCCACATCGCTTCTTTAACGAGCTGCACATCCTCTTCATGTGGGAACATTAGCGGTAATTCTTGTTTGAACATCAGCGTGCAAGAGGGGATCGGCGTCACGAT
>JBILHV010000052.1:0-8786 GCA_044350305.1 Burkholderiaceae bacterium | reverse complement strand
CTGCGGGCCTAGGCACGCTTGGTCACGTCGTTGGCGAAGATTTCAAGAAACGTGCGAATATCAATCTGCTACAGGTGCCCTATAAGGGAGCAGGCCCAGCCATCACGGACGTCATGGGTGGCCAAGTCGATGTTTACATTGGTACTTTAGCCTCCTTAGCTCCGCATGCTAAGAGCGGTAAGCTTCTGGCCGTCGCAGTCACCAGTGGTGAGCGGTCGCCGGAATTCCCAGACGTCCCAACGCTGAATGAAACCGTGGCAAAGGGTATGGACTTCAATATTTGGACTGGTTTGTTTGCCCCTGCAGGCACACCACCTGCAGTTGTTGCAACCCTCAATACAGCACTTAATCGCGTACTGGCCGATCCTGATGTCATCGCGCGATTCAAATCTGCAGGGGTAGCGCCTGCCGGTGGAACAGTGCAAAACTTCGACGCCTTCGTCAAAAAAGACTACGCCAACTGGGGTCGCATTATTAAAGAGTCCGGCATCAAGCTGAATTAATCCGGCTGCTTAGTCAGCCCTGATGCCCAGATCCTTGATTACCGGCGCCCAGCGCGCTAGTTCTTGACGGATATGGGCATCAAGCTTTTGGGGCGAAGCGATCAAAGATATGACGCACCATCCCTTTTGCTAATTCCTCTTCGCCGAAAAATATTTTCCCAAACCCGTCTGCGGCGAACAACTCCGATTCGTCTTCACTGTGCGTGCGCACGATGATTTCAATGCCTGGGTTCAATAGCCTAGCTGTCTCAACCATTTTTCTTACATGAACGGTGTCTGGAGTTGCGATAACAAGCATTGCAGCCTTCGCAATGTGCGATTGAATCAACACCGCAGGATCGCCAGCGTTTCCGGATACGGCAGCAAAGCCCTCCTCACGCAAGGCTTCAACCCGCTCTCGACTTTGCTCAATAATCACGTAGGGAATTGAGCGCTCGACCAGTGCTTGACCGATTCGCTTACCTACTCGCCCATACCCCACCAGAACAAGCTGCCCTTCTAAATACTTACGGTCTGTACTCATGGGCAACGCAGCCGTAGGGTCTTGGCGTTGATCGAGTCTTCGAGCAACCGCTGAGCGACTCAGCACCCAGCGTCGAGCGGGTTCGACCGCCTTAAATAACAAGGTGTTGAATGCGATCGATAACAAGACAGCGGCTAGCACAAGATTCATGACCTCGGATTGAATAATGCCCAGTGCTAACGCAAGTCCGGCCAGAATAATCGAGAACTCACCGATCTGCCCAAGACTGGCTCCGATCGAGAGTGCCGTACTTAACGGATAGCGATTAGCGATCACGATTGCGACGGCGCTCGCAAAGTTCACAAACATCACCACCATCATCACGACGAGTATGCGCCCTGGTTGATCAAGAAAAATAGACGGGTCGACCATCATCCCAATCGACACAAAAAACAATACCGAAAACGCATCGCGCAGAGGCAGTGTCTCTTCGGCCGCTCGATGACTAAACTCTGACTCGCGCATGACCGTGCCAGCCACAAAGGCACCAAGCGCAAACGAAACATTGAAAAACGTCGTCGCCCCAAGGGCAATACCGATTGCTGTCGTCACAACGGCCAACGTAAATAACTCGCGAGAGCCGGTTTTTGCAACCTGCCACAACAACCATGGCAAGACTCGCTTACCTACGATAAACATCAGCGCGACGAAAGCGCCAACAAGTAAAAGCGTATAGCCAACAGTGAGCCAAAGCGAAGTTGAGCCTGTGCTTACCGCAGCAGTCGTCGCTTTTGTTCCTCCGATAATCTCCGCAAACGGAGGTAACAGCACTAAGACCAGTACGGTGACCAAGTCTTGCACGACGAGCCAGCCCACAGCGATACGACCACCCATGCTGTCAAGTTCGCCGCGCACCTCAAGGGATTTCAGCAAAACAACCGTGCTTGCGCAGGCCAAACAAAGGCCAAAGATCAAGCTCGGGGCAAGCCCCCAACCCCAGACCCACGCGATTCCCGCCCCCATCGATGTGGTCACTGCCATTTGTATCAAGGCGCCTGGCACGGCGACACGTTTCACAGAAAACAATTCGCTCGGAGAAAAATGTAAGCCAACGCCAAACATCAGAAGCATGATGCCAATATCTGACAACTGCGCAGCGATGTCCGTGTCTACGCTAAACCCTGGATTCGCCGGACCAATGACAATGCCTGCCACCAAATACCCAACCAACGCAGGAACTTTAATTTTCTCTGCGAGGAATCCAAGGCACAAGGCTGCAATAAAAGCCGCAGCAATGGTCGTGATGACGGTGATGTTATGGTCCAACAGCTTCTCGCTTTGCAACTAAATAGTCGATGACTAATCCGCTTTGATACCGTTGTCGCGGATAAGTTTTCCGTAGAGTTCGTACTGCTTTTTAGTTGCTGCTCCAAATTCTTCTGCACCGGTACCGCGGATGGTGACACCTAAATCAACAATCTTTTTTCGCGTCTCGGGATCAGACAAGGCCTTTTGAATTTCAACATTTAGTTTTGCAACAATGTCTTTAGGTGTACCGGCCGGTGCGACGATTGCAAACCAAGAGTTAAATAGAAAGTCTTTCGTGCCTGCCTGCGCGACAGTGGGGGTATTGGGGTATTGCGGCAGACGCTCTGGTGTCGATACGGCCAGCAGACGTAACTTACCGCCCGCAATTAAACCTGTGACCGTGCCAAGCCCTTGATAGGACACCTCAACTTGCCCTGCCGCCGCAGCCACTGCCGCCGGTGTCGCACCCTTATAAGGAACATGGGTCATCGTCACTCCGACGCGCTGTGTCAACAACGCCATTGCAATATGCTGGGGACTGCCGTTACCTCCGGAGCCATAATTGATTTTCCCCGGGTTAGCTTTCGCGGCAGCCAAGAGGTCTGCGAGTGTCTGATACGGTGAATTCGGAGGGACAACAATTCCCCATTCGATTGTTCCAACCAGCGAAACCGGATCAAAATCTTTCAATGCATTCCATGGCATGTTGGGATAGATGTGCGGAATCATCGTCAATACACTGTCATTGACTCCACCGAGCGTATAACCATCGGGCGCCGACTTAGCGAGTCGATCTGCACCAATCAAACCGGATGATCCGGCAATATTTTCGATCACGATTGCTTGGCCCATATTCTGTCCCATCTTCGCGGTCAGAATGCGTGCAGCATTGTCGACGGCACTCCCCGCGGCTAACGGCACAATCATGCGAATCGCCTTGTTTGGATAGTCTTGCGCGTACGTGGCGGCGGACGCAGCAGAGAGTGCTGATGCGATCAATAGCGTCTTAAACATTTTTTTCATGTTGTCTTCCTCAGGTAATACGTTAACGATGCAAATAGGAAATTCTTTACTCTACTTTCAACGGCTTCACGCCAAGGTCTTTCGCAAGCGCTTCAAGCTCGGTGACGAGTGCATTTGCGACAGGAATACCGTGCTCACCATAAGCTTGACGACGCGCGTGGCTCTGCTCACCCGGCAACCAAACTCGGTCTACGCCGGGAAGGCGTTCACTTGCCCGGATGTCTTGCACGAGAGTATCCACTGCGGACTTGAACACACTGACTTCGCCAAACGCCTCTAGATTGATCGCGAGTATCGCCTGCCCAGTATTCGTGGGCGTCACGCTATCTTTATTAAAGTCGACGACATCTTTACCCATCGCCGCACCTTGTAGCGTTCCAGCTAATAGCCCGACAATCAAGGCTAGGCCGTAGCCTTTGTAGCCGCCAATTGGCAACAGGAACCCCTCCTCTGAACGCTTCGGGTCCAGCAGAGGCTTGCCCTGCCGATCAATCATCCAACCCTCAGGCATCATTTCGCCACGCTTCGCTTTTGCTTTGACTTTCCCATAAGCGGCAACCGTTGTCGCCATATCCAACACAATCTCTGGCTCGACACCTGCGGGGATGGCAGCAGCAATGGGGTTGGTGGATAGCAGCATGTCCATGCCACCCCAGGCCGGCAAATGGTTTGCATTACCCACCGCAAAATACAGACCGATCATATTGTGTGCTACGGGCATCCGGGCGTATAGCGATGCAGGGCCTGCGTGATTACTATTCCGCGTACCGACCCAGGCCACGCCCGCTTCGCGCGCTTTTTCAATTGCCAAATCCACCGCTCGTGACACCGCTAGGTGTCCCATCGCATTATCTCCATCCACAATCGCCATTGCTACGCGCTCTTGGACAACGCGAATATTCGGCCGTGTGTTGATCCCGCCGGCGCGAATCCGCTTGACGTACTGGGGCAAGCGAATAACCCCATGGCCGTCTGAGCCTTGCAAATCGGCTTGCGCCATGAGCTTTGCGACAACCTCTGCATCCTGCAGAGGCAGGTCAACGCAGACTAAAGCACGGCTAATAAACGCTCTTAACGCGTCGAATTGGACGATAGGGTTGGGGCTAGGGTCTGTCATGGTCTTACGCTCGATGTAGGGACCCTCACGATACCCCACTCTAAATTCGATCCCAAGATGTTCTTTGGCGATAGACGAAGTTATAATGATAATGTATTATCACTATCAATAAGAACAGCACCTGGCTCTTCGCCGTGCCATCAAGGACATAAAAAATGCAAAAACTCACTATGCTGAACCGTACTTTGCTCGCACTTGGCCTGGTTGCGGCCCTCGCTGTGCCTAGCGCAAGCTTTAGCCAACCTGCCTCTGCAGCAGATATTGCGAAGCTGCAAGAAAGCTTGCAGGCAATGCGGGATGCTTATGAGCAGCGCATCAACGCACTCGAGCAAAAAATAACGACGCTGCAACAACAGAATGTACAAGCTGCTACCCCGAGAGCAACTGCAACCCCCGCCAATAGCGCCAAGCCCAGCACGGCGACCCTGCCCCCGGCGGTTATTACCCACGCGCCCCAAACACCTGCTGCGGCGTCAACAGCGTCTGCAGCAATCCCAGCTGTCCCCCCCGCCCCCACGATGGCGCGCGGGGTAGTCTTGCCGAAAGTCGGCGCGTTTACGCCAGAAATCTCTCTGATTTTGGATGGCAAGTACTCGGCGCAAAGTCAGAATCCGGACTCTCTGCGACGGGGTTTTATTCCCTCGGGCGGAGAAAGTGTGCCGCGCGGATTCTCGCTCGGAGAGTCAGAGTTCGCCTTTGCAGGCACCGTGGACAATCTATTTCGTGCCGAAGCACGCTTGGTCTTGGGCCAGGATGGAACCGACTTCAGTGTCGCGCTCGAAGAAGCATTTTTCGAAACGATAAACCTTCCTGCAGGCCTAAAAGTAAAAGCAGGAAAGTTCTTTTCAAACGTTGGCTATCTCAACAATAAACATCCTCACGAATGGGACTTTGTGGACCTACCTCTTGCCTATAAAGCGTTTTTCGGCGGACAGCTCAACAACACCGGGGGCCAGCTTTCTTGGGTCGCACCGCTCGACAACATGTATCTGCGTTTCGGCGCAGAGATCGGCCAAGGCATGCACTACCCTAACAGCAACAACTTCAACGAAAACAAGCCCAGACTTGGCACACTCTTCGCTAAGCTTGGAGGCGACGTCGGCACGACCGCCTCTTGGCAAGGTGGGCTGTCGTATGTTGGCGCTTCGACGGGGGGACGTCCCAGTATCTCTTCATTGAACGACACCGACACCTTTGATTTCTCGGGTAATACAAACATTCTG
Source organism: Burkholderiaceae bacterium (assembly GCA_044350305.1). GTDB lineage: Bacteria > Pseudomonadota > Gammaproteobacteria > Burkholderiales > Burkholderiaceae_B > Zwartia. Next base: position 3,149 of record JBILHV010000052.1, on the reverse strand, counting down.
ATTGCAGATTTTGTCTACAAATGGGTTCCAAAAGCAGGCCAAAGCGTCAAGCTACAAGGCGAAGCATTTTGGAATACGCAAAAGGGCACCGCAACAATTAATACAGCAGTTCCCTATGGAGCTTGTGAATCGGGCACTTGCACTGGGAACCCCTACAACAATACGCAAAGCGGCTTCTACGTTCAGGGTATTTATCAGTTCATGCCTAACTGGCGCGTGGGCTACCGGTTTGATCAACTGTACGGGGGAAATTCAAACTACGGCTTTGGCTCAGGCACCTTTGCTGGAAGTGCGCTGGAATCGTGGAACCCTACTCGTAACACCGTCATGTTTGACTGGGCAAACTCTGAAAACTCGATGTTCAGACTGCAGCTCGCGACAGATACCTCGTACGGTCCTGGAAAAACCAACAATCAAGTCTTTCTGCAATACATCATGAGCCTTGGTGCACACGGTGCGCATAAATTCTAGGGCGGTGGCGATGCATACGTCTCTCTTGACTCACTTAACCACCCTTTCACGCAAGCTTCGGTGGTGCTCCGCCGGTCTAGTGTTTCTGTTGAGTCTGAGCGCCGCCGCACAGGCTCAACTCAAGATATTCGCGACCGTTCCTGAATGGGGCGCACTCGCACAGGAATTGGGTGGGGATAAAGTTTCTGTCTTTACTGCAACCAATGCATTACAAGATCCACACCTCATTCAGGCTCGCCCTGGATTGCTCGCACGCGCACGCACCACAAGTTTATTAATTGCGACAGGGGTAGAGCTGGAGGCTGGATGGCTACCAGTCCTGCAGCGCGACGCAGGCAACCCGAGCATCATGCCCGGTCGAGTTGGTATGTTCGAAGCAGCACAATATGTGCAGGTTCTTGACATACCTCTCTCGGTAGACCGTAGTCAAGGTCATGTCCACGCAGCGGGCAATCCACACATCCAACTCGATGCGCGTAACTTCATCCCCATTGCACGAGCGCTCACAGAACGTTTGATACTTTTGGATCCCGCAAACAGCATGCATTACCAAGCAAAATTAAGCGCCTTCCTAACAGATTGGTCAGCCCACCTCGCACGCTGGGAAAAGCAAGCGCATGTGTTGCGTGACATGAAAGTATGGGTGCAGCATGACGGGTTCACTTACCTAAACCATTGGCTTGGCCTAAAGCAGATCGGGATACTTGAAGCGAATCCAGGCGCTAACCCTTCCCTTACACACTTAACAGCTATCCTAGAAAAGCAAGCGACCTTAAAGGGGCGCCTCGTGATGAGTTCCACCTACTTAAACAGTAAGCCCGCATTATGGTTTAGTGAAAAGGCGAAGATACCTGTTGTGATTCTGCCATTCACCGTCGGTGGTAACCCCGAAGCTAAAACGCTAGAGACTTTATTCGAGGACACCATTCGGCGTCTCGTGCAAGCTCCATAAGATTGCATGGCTGAGCTCACACTACCTGGTGACGTACCGCTGAGTCTGTTGTGGCCCGCGCTCTGGGCGAGCGTCTTAGTCATCGCCACCCATATTCCACTTGGCGCGCAAGTCCTCGCCCGCGGAATCATCTTTATCGATCTCGCGATTGCACAAGTGGCGGGTCTTGGTGCCTATCTGGTTCTGGTGATTGCAGGAGAGCAGGTACCCGCCTACTGGCTGCAAATAGGTGCCGTATCGCTCTCTCTGTGCGCGGCGTGGGGACTTGTAGCCTTAGAGCGTTTAGGCAGTCAACTGCAAGAGCCCATCATTGGCGTGGTGTTCATCTTGGCGGCGACAGCGATCCTGCTGTTGGCGCATGGTGATCCACACGGAGGACAACATCTTTCCGATTTGCTTGCGGGCCAAATCTTATGGGTTTCCTCTGAGCTACTCCACTATGCCAGTGTCGGCACGGTGGTTGTCCTTCTTGGTTTGTACACGCTAAGAACACGTCGTTGGGCCTTCTATAGCCTCTTTGCAATCGCCATCACAATCTCGGTACAGCTCGTAGGGGTCTACCTCGTATTCGCAACACTCATCATTCCTGCGCTTGCATGCACAACACTGCACGGCCGACAAAAATGGTTGATTACATACCTCGTGGCCCTCGCGGGCTATATCACTGGCATATTTTGCTCAGCGTGGCTAGATCTGCCCACAGGCCCTCTCATTGTCTGGGCGCTTGCCGCAGCGGGAATCCTCGCACGACTTTGCTTAGGCAAACAACTAGTGCGAGTGACTGAGCGGATGCCGGTTCGGTGACAGATAAGATCCAACCAACATTCCGCACAAGCTTGCAACGGCGCCAACGACTTGCGGTTGCACCGGCTCATCGATGCCGGTCACTTCCAGAATGATCCATGTGGAGAGTCCGAACAAGATTGCTAACGCCGCGCCTAGATTGCTCGCTCGCTTCCAGAATAGTCCAGCCGCTAAGGGCACGAACGCGCCAGCTAACGTGATGCGATACGCGTTTTCAACCATCGTATGAATCGATGCTTCTGTTCCGATTGCATACAACGTGACCAAACCACTAAACACCAGCACCGTTACTTGCGTCGCGATCAATAAGGTGCGATCGGACATGTGGGGCACGAACCCTTTCAGAATATTTTCTGTAAAGGTAATAGATGGCGCAAGCAGTGTTCCAGATGCTGTGCTCATGATCACAGAAATCAAGGCGCCAAAAAATATCACCTGCATATAGAACGGCATATGCTCCATAATCAGTGTAGGTAAGATAAGTTGAGCATCGGTGTACAAGAGCTTAGACACCATCTCTGGATCGATGATATTGGCGGTATAAGCCAAAAACAAAGGCACTGCGGCAAAAAAGAAATACGTGACGCCACCAATCGTTGTCGCCCAGATCGCGATATTCTCAGTTTTGGCTGAGTTGACGCGCTGAAAGACATCTTGCTGTGGAATCGAGCCGAGCGCCATCGTACAGAGCGTCGCAATCCAGGCGATCATGTCTAGCCACTGTAGCTTGGGTAAGAACTCAAACTTGCCTTCAGCCGAAGCTTTCGCGATCACATGTGAGACGCCGCCGGCTTGGTCGGCCGCATAGTACGTCACTAAAAGCAATCCGATAATAATCACGATCATCTGTACAAAGGTCGTCAACGCCACTGACCACAATCCGCCGAAGATCGTATACAACACGACAACACCTGCACCGATC